>JACDAO010000803.1 GCA_013695405.1 Acidobacteriota bacterium
ACGCCGAACACCAGCGACGGCACAATCAGCTCCACCGGCCGTGCGTAGGCCGGAGTGCCCGGGTAGTTGGCGTGACCCGCCCCGAAGATGATCGTCTGCAGCACCATCGCCACGGCGATGCCCAGACCACGCCGGCCGAAGCGCTGTCCGATCAGGGCGCCGCCGGCCAGCGGCACCGCCCGGAACAGGCATTCCTCCCAGACCCCGGCCTGCAGCGCATTGGCGACCGGTGTCGACCACGGCAGGAAGCTGGCGAGGATGTTCGGATCGACCAGCGTGTCCGACGGGCTCCACCAGCCGAGGACGCGCGTGGTGAAGAAGTACAGGCCGACCACGTAGGCCAGGTCGATCGGCACCATCAGGTACCCGATCGCGGTGCGGCGTGCCACCTCGGGGCTGGCGCCAGCAGGGTGTCCCCAGGTGCGCCACAACAGCGGGTGCGAGGCGAACGCCAGCCGGGTCAGCCCCTCGGCCGCCGCGAAGGTCAGCGCCAGCAGTGTCGCCATGCCGCCGGCCGCGGTGATCACGCCGAGCAGCCACTGGGCGATGAACGACGAGCGGTTGACGGCGGTGTCGTAGCCCTGCCAGATCATCGGGTAGGACGCCAGCCCCGCCACCAACTGCAGCGCACCAATCGCGAGCCCGAGTCTGATTGACGGCGACCACGCCGTCAGTCCGCGCCGCAGCAGCAGCACCAGGCCGCCGCCGACCCCGCCAATCAGCAGCACGACCCCGATGACGATCGCCGCCGCACCGGCAATCGCGTCGTTGCCGGTCCGCATCGCCGCATACCGCCGGTCGAACTCCTCTGGCACTCGGACGAAACGGTTCACTCCGATCAGCCGGTCTCCGCCCACCACCAGACTCAGCCTGATCGGCGCCGCGCCGACCTTGCTCGTGAGGTGCTCGTACGTGAAGGTGTGGTCGACGCGCTTGCCGGGCTGGGTGCGCGCCGCGGTTTCGACTTCGCGGTACTGGGACAGATCGATCTGCCAGTCCGTCGTCGCCGCACGCTCGGCGACCACACGGGCGGCGGCGACCGGGATCGCCGGTCCCGGTGCCGCCTCCGGCAGGCGGTCGGAGAAGCCGAAGGGCTGGCCGTCCGGCCTGAAGACGACACTGACCTCGCGGGTCTCGCCAGGCGCAAAGCGTCGCACCTCCCACGCGTACGGCGACACCAGCGGACTGGTCGTCAGTGACCGGAACGCGTCCTTGCCGCCGGCCTCGCGTTCGACGAACGCCTGCAGCCGGCCGTTGCCCTCGAAGGCCGCCGACTGCCGCGCGCCGTTCGCCGGTGGACCCCAGCCACGCTGCACGGCCAGCTGCTCGGCCGCGGCCAGCGCCCCCGATCGATCCATCCGGATGTCGACCGAGACGATCGGCAGCGCCACCGAGAAATAGCGCCAGGTGAACGCGCCTGCGGCGCAGGACAGGGCCAGGGCGAGCACCCACAGCGTGAGCCGTCGACGAGAAGTGGTGAGCATGTCTGTGCGCATGATGATGCAGGGAGCGGCGCCGGGACGCACGGACTATTCCGCGGCGCGCTCCCACGAGGGCCTCGTGCGCGCGGTATAACCGGGCCCGCTGATAAGATCCGGCGCCAGATGCGCGCCCGACGTCTGCGCGGCCCTGCCCGCCTGTCCGGATTGTCGCTTGTGCTGCTCGTACTGGCAGGGTGCCGCGCCGATCCGCCATCGATGTCTGCAACGCCGGACCGCGACGATCGGCGTCAGGATGCGTCGCTGGTGGTCACCGGGGGCGTGGTGATCACGATGGACGACGCGCGCCGGGTGCTGTCGCCGGGCGCCGTCGCCATCCAGGGGGCCGAGATTGTCGCCGTCGGCACGCCAGCGGAGATTGGCGCCAGGTATCGGGGCGCCGAGACCATCGACGCCACCGGCCAGATCGTCCTGCCCGGCCTGATCAACACCCACACCCACGCGGCGATGGTGCTGTACCGCGGCCTGGGCAGCGACCTCAATCTGCAGGATTGGCTGACGCGGTACATCTTCCCGGCCGAAGGCAAGACCGTGTCGCCGGAGTTCGTCCGTGCCGGTACACGGCTGGCCGCGCTCGAGATGATCCTCGGCGGCACGACGACCTTCGTCGACATGTACTACTTCGAAGAGGAGGTCGCGGCCGTCACCCGCGAGGCCGGCCTGCGTGGCGTGCTCGGGCAGACGGTGATCCAGTTTCCGGTCGCCGACGCGAAGACGCCCGACGAGGCGTTGACCCGCGCCGCCGCGTTCATCGCCACGTACAAGGGCGACGGCCTGATCACGCCTGCGGTCGCGCCCCACTCGATGTACACGCTGCAGGCCGGCACGCTGCAAGCGGCCGACCGCCTGGCGCGGGCACAACAGGTACCGCTGCTGATCCATCTCGCCGAGACCCGCAAGGAACTGCAGGACGCGCGCGCGACGCACCGGCAGTCACCGACCGCCTACCTGGCCGGGCTGGGACTGCTCGGCCCCCATCTGCTCGGCGCGCACGGCATCTGGCTCGATGTCGCCGACATCAGGACGGTCGCCGCGGCCGGCGCCGGCATCGCGCACAACCCGGAGAGCAACATGAAGCTGGCGAGCGGCATCGCGCCAGTGCCTGCGCTGCTCGCCGCCGGGGTCCA
>JACDAO010000819.1 GCA_013695405.1 Acidobacteriota bacterium
GGTTGACGACGGTGGTGGCGGGCCGCTCGGCTGCGCGGCCACCTCCGGAGCGATCAGCAGCGTAGCGGCGAGCAGGACGCGCGACGTCATCGAGATCTCTGGAGCGGGCCGGTGCGGCTCGCTTACGAAGGAAACGACCGCTCGAACAGCGCGGCAATCGCCTGCTGACCGTTGTCGCGCAGCACGCGGGTGCCGGTCCCGGTCACGTGCGCGTGACCGATGCACGGCAGGTCGGTCCCGGTGCGCGCCACCCACTCGCGCTCGTTCCAGGAGAACCAGCCGTCCCGATCCTGGTCGAACACGTGCAGCGGCTTGTTGCACAGCTTGGCGAACTCGGCGCCCCAGCCGGTGCCGCCCTTGACGTGGCCGTCGGACAGAATCGTGCCGATCACGAAGATCTCCTGACCGTGGTTGATCTGGTACCAGATGCTCTGCAGCACCTTGCGAAAGGTCGGCGTGTCCGCGTACCGTCGGTTCATCAACTGTGAGACGTAGGCGAGGCTCACGTCCCCGGCGCGCAGCTCCTCGTGATTGAGCATGCGCAGCCCGCGTGTTCGCTCCGCGACGTGCCCCTCGAAGCCGAAGGTCACTTCCTCGATGCCGAATCGTTCCGCCTGGGCGCCGAACTCCGCCTCGGCGCCAGGAGCCCCACCGCTGAACAGGATGTAATCGCTGCGATCCACGTGTCCCCCTGGCGAGCGTCTGTGACGCCGGCGCCAGTGTAGCCCGGTCGTTGCGCTTCCGGTAGGATCGCGGCGTGACTCGATCCTGGCCCGGCGTGTTCTTCGACCCGACGTTTGCCACGGCGCCGACCGCGCCACGCCCCCGTTCCGAGGTTCCGGCCGATCAGTGCTGGAACCTGTCTGACATCTACCCGACCTGGGAGGCATGGCGGGCCGCGTACGACGACCTCGGCGGGCGAATCGGCGCGTATGGCACGCGCCGGGGCACGCTCGCCACCAGTGCCGCGACGCTGCTCGACGCGCTGCGGGCCAGCGACGCGATGGGGCAGCTGGCCTACAAGATCTGGTACTACGCCTCGCTGGCCCATGACGAGGACCAGCGCGACAACCAGATCGGCGGCCGTCGGCAGCAGGTCCAGTTGCTGTTCGCCCAGTGGCGCCAGTCCACCGCCTGGTTCAATCCCGAACTGCTGGCCATCCCGCTGGCGACGCTGCGCGAGGGGATGGCGGCCGATCCCGACCTGGCGGTCTACCGGTTCATGATCGAGAACCTGTTCCGTCAGCAGGCGCACGTGCTCGACGAACGCGGTGAGCACCTGCTGTCGCTCGCCACCCAGTTGACCCGCGTGCCCGATGACGCCTACGAGGCGCTGTCGACCGCCGACATGCGCTTTCCGACCATCGAACTGAGCACCGGCGAGCAGGTGCAAGTGACGTACCCGCGCTACCGCGCGTTGCTGGCGACCAACCGCGTGCAGGCCGATCGCGCACGCGCCTTCGAGGCGCACCATGGCACCTTCGATGCGTCGCTGAACACCTACGCGGCCCTGTACAACGGCGTGCTGCAGCGCGACTGGTACCAGGCCCGGGCCCGCGGCTACGCCACCACCCTGGAGGCGGCGCTGCATGGCGACAACATCCCAATCGCGGTGGTCGAGAACCTGATCAGCTCGACCCGATCGAGCGCCGGGTCGCTGCAGCGGTACGAGCGGCTGCGCCGGCGCGCGCTCAAGCTGGACACCTACCACCTGTACGACGGCTCGATCCCGCTGGTCGATCGTACCGAGCACTACCCGTACCAGCAGGTGGTCGACGCGATCGTGCACTCGGTGGCGCCGCTTGGCGGCACCTACCAGCACCGCCTGGCCGCCGGCTTCGCCAGTCGCTGGATCGACATCTACGAGAACGACGGCAAGCGTTCAGGCGCCTACTCGGCGCCGGTGTACGGGGTGCACCCGTACGTGCTGATGAACTACAACGACACGCTCGACGCGGCGTTCACGCTGGCGCACGAGATGGGGCACTCGATGCACACCGTGCTCTCGCACGAGTGCCAGCCGTTCGTCTACTCGGACTACACGATCTTCGTCGCTGAAGTGCCGTCGACGCTGAGCGAGGCGCTGCTGCTCGACCACTTGCTGGCGCACACCAGCGACCCGCTCGAGCGGATCGTCCTGCTCCAGCACGCCATCGACGGCATCACCGGCACCTTCTTCACCCAGGTGATGTTTGCCGACTACGAGTTGCAGGCCCATCGACTGGTCGAGGCGGGCGAGCCGGTCACCGCCGACGTGCTGAGCGATCTGTACGACAGCACTCTGCGCGCCTATCACGGCGACGCGATCGACTACGACCCGCTCGCTCGAGTGACCTGGGCGCGGATCCCGCACTTCTTCGGCTCGCCGCACTACGTCTATCAGTATGCAACCTGTTACGCGTCGAGCGCCAAGCTGCTGATTGGCCTGCGCGATACCGATCCCGGCGGCCGCGCCGAGACCATCGCCCGCTACCTCGAGCTGCTGGGTGCCGGTGGCAGCGACTACCCGATGACCCTGCTGCAACGCGCCGGCATCGATCTGGCCGAACCCGACACCGTGGCTGCCGTCGCCACACATCTCGACACCCTGGTCGACCAGCTCGAAGCGGCGCTGGCCAGCCGCGGCCTGCTCTGAGGGCCGGACAATGATGCGCAAGCCTGTTGTCCTGATCACCGGCGCCGGCGGTGAGATCGGGCACGGCCTGATCACCCGCCTGGCCGCCTCGGGCCGCCAACGCCTCGTCACGCTCGACCTGACTCGGCTCGAACCAGAGATCGGTCGCCTGGTGACGCGCGAGTTCACCGGATCGATCCTCGACCAGGCGCTGCTCGAGCGCATCCTGGCGGAGTTCGAGATCGACCTGGTGTTCCATCTGGCGGCGCTGCTGTCGACCCGGTCGGAGTTCACTCCGGTGATGGCCCACCAGGTCAACGTCGAAGGCACACTGACGCTGCTGGAGTTCGCCCAGAAGGAAGGGGAGTCGCACGGCCGACCGGTGATCTTCGTTTATCCGTCGAGCATCGCCGCCTACGGGCTGCCAGACGCGGAGACGCGCGCCGCCGCGGGCCGCGTCCACGAGGATCAGTTCACCCAGCCGACCACGATGTACGGCTGCAACAAGCTGTACTGCGAGCTGCTCGGCACTTACTACGCCCGTCACTACAAGCAGTTGTCGGCGGCGCCGGCGGCCAGCCGGGTCGACTTCCGCGCGATCCGCTTTCCCGGGCTGATCTCGGCGGCAACCGCGCCCTCCGGTGGCACCTCCGATTACGCGCCAGAGATGATCCACGCGGCGGCGCGCGGCGAGCCGTACGACTGCTTCGTCCGTCCAGACACGCGGATTCCGTTCATGGCCATGCCCGACGCGGTCGAGGCGCTGCTCAAGCTGGCCGCCGCCCCGCGCTGGCAACTGACCCGGACCGCCTACAACATCGGCGCCTTCAACCCGTCGGCCGAAGACATCCGCGCCAAGGTGCTGCAGGCCTTCCCGGACGCGGCGATCGGCTTCGAGGTCGACCACAAGCGCCAGGGCATCGTCGACAGCTGGCCGGAGGACGTCGACGACGGCGCGGCTCGGGCCGACTGGCACTTCGATCCGTCATTCGACTTCGCGCGCGCCTTCGACGAGTACCTGATGCCGGCGATCCGCGCCCGCTACGCGTCGGCCGGCTGATGGCGTCATTGGCCGGGCGGGGCACGTGGCTCGCCGGATCGTGCTGGGCACCGAGGTCGCGGCTTCGTATCGTCACGCCAGGAGCACCTGGTGACGATGACCTTCTTTTTTTCAGGCGCGGCCGCCGCCGCACGACGACAGGGCCGGAACAGCCTGCTGGTGGACGGCGGGGTAGCGCTGTCGCTGGTGGCTGGCCTGCTGGCCGCGTGGCTGACGGCGGCCTTGCTGATGGCGCTACTGGCACACCCGGTCCACACCATGACGACGCTCGATCGCCACGGGACGCGCGGACTGCCGCAGGTGCTGAAGCAGGGCAGCCTTGGGCTGCTGGCACTGGTCCATGGCGCGGCCGCCGACCGGAGCGGCCGATGAGGCGTCGCGTGCTGCTGGCCGTCGGCGCGCGTCTGCTGTGGACGAGCCGCCGCGAAGGGTCGCCAGCATGAGTCGCGGCCAGCGACGCGGCACCGGGCAGGCGCTGTTCGGCACGACGCTCGTGACACTCGGCGCGATGTTGTTCGCGCAAAACGCTGGCCTGCTGGAGATGCGCGTCTACTGGCGCTACTGGCCACTCCTGCTGATCGCGCTCGGCGCCGTCAAGCTGCTGTCGGCGCACTCGCGCGTCGACACGGCGCTCGGCATCGGGATGCTGGTGTTCGGCAGCGGTCGCCTGTCGAGCGCACTCGGCTACTGGAGCCCGCGCCCGCCTGATCTGGTCGCCCTCGTGATGGTCACCGCGGGCGGGTGGTTGATCTACCGCGGCCTGGTCAGCGGGCGCGACGGCGACGCTTCGAATCGCGATCAGTCGGACTGGATCTCGGCGTTCGCGGTGATGGGCGGCTTCAAGCGGGCCAACAATTCGCCGACCTTTCGCGGTGCCGACCTGTCGGTGGTGATGGGCGGCTTCGAGATCGACCTCCGCCAGGCCTCGCTGCGGGCACCGGCGACCATTGACGTGTTCGTGATGTGGGGCGGCATCGAGGTCCGTGTCCCCGAAGACTGGACGGTGGAACTGCGCGGTGTCCCGATCCTGGCCGGCTTCGAGGACAAGACGCGGGCGCCGACCGTGCCCACCGAACGGCGCCTGATCGTGCGCGGCATGGCGTTGATGGGCGGCGTCGAGATCAAGAACTGACGCCGTGCACCCCCTGCTGAGCCGCGTCGCGTCGCTCACGGTCTACCTCGGCTTGTGGCTCGTGTTGGGTCTGGTGTGGTCGGGGGGGCTGGCGGCGCGGGCAGCGTGGCCGTGGCCGGCGGCGCTGCTCGGGGCGCTGCCCCTGTCGCTGGCCTATGGCCTGGTCTGCCTGGCACCCTGGTACGTCTGTCGCGCCTTCCCGCTCGAAGGGGCGCGGACTGCGCTGGTGGTCCTGCTGGCGCACGTCGCCGCCGCGGTCCTGACCGGTGTGGTGTGGGTCGCGGTGGGCGTGTGGTGGCTGCGCGCCCAGGCGCCCGGGGCGGCGCCCTTCACCCGCGACGCGACCATCCTGCTGCTTGCCGCGGGCGTCCTGCTGTTTCTGCTGTCGTCGGCGGTGCACTACGTGTTTCTCGGACTGGAGGCCCAGGATCTGTCTCGACGGCAGGCGCTGGAATCAGCCGTGCTGGCGCGGGAGGCGGAGCTGCGCGCCTTGCGCGCCCAGGTCAACCCGCACTTCCTGTTCAACAGCCTGCACTCGATTGGGGCGTTGGCCGGCACTCGGCCGGAGGCGGCGCGGGAAATGGCGATTGGCCTGGGGGAGTTCCTGCGCCAGAGCCTGCGACTCGGCGGCCTGGCCTGCGTGCCACTCTCGCAGGAACTCGACCTGCTGGCGCAGTACCTGGCCATCGAACAGGTCCGCTTCGGCTCGCGACTGGCGGTGCGCATTGACGTCAGCGCCGAGGCGCGGGCCTGCGCCCTGCCGCCGTTGCTGCTGCAGCCGCTGGTGGAGAATGCCATCAAGCATGGGGTGGCCGGCATGCTCGACGGAGGCGTAGTCAGCATCGCCGGTCGTTGCGTGCAGGGGCGCTGCGAACTCAGCATCGGCAATTCGTTCGACGCCGAGGCGGTGCCAGGCACGGGCACTGGCACCGGCCTGCGCAACGTCCGCGCCCGCCTCGCGGCGCACTACGGCGCGGCGGCGACGCTCGACGTCAGCCCCGCCGACGGGACCTTCGTCGTCTCGCTGGCCTGGCCGGTGGCCGACGCGCTGGTCGGGCCGAGCACCGAGGAGCGACGATGATCGATCGGCTGTTGCGGGTGCTGGTGGTCGACGACGAGGCGCTGGCGCGACAGGTCGCGATCGAGTACCTGCGCGGCTGCGGCGGCGTCGAGATCGCCGGCGAATGCGCCAACGGGTACGAGGCCGTCAAGGCCGTCAGCGAGTCGGTCCCCGACATCCTGCTGCTCGACGTCCAGATGCCCAAGCTGTCCGGCTTCGACGTGCTGGAGCTGGTCGGCCCGGGTCCGGCGGTGATCTTCGCGACGGCGCATGACGACTATGCGCTCCGCGCCTTCGACGTCCACGCAGTCGATTATCTGCTCAAGCCGTTCAGCCAGGCACGACTCTGCGACGCGCTGGCGCGGGCCCGGGCCAGGCTGATCGCGCGCGACAATGCGTCGGGCGACGCGCTTCGCGCAGCCCTGCGCGCGGTCCGGATCGAGCGGGTGCTGGTCCGCGACGGTGGCAAGGTCTTCATCATCCCGGTCGACACCCTCGACTACGCCCAGGCCCAGGACGACTACGTGCTGCTGCGCACGCAGGGGCGCAGCCTGCTGAAGGAGCAGACGCTCGGCAGCCTCGCGGCACAGCTCGACCCGCTGCGCTTCGTCCGCATCCACCGCTCGTACCTGATCCACCTGGCGCGCCTGGCGCACGTCGAGGTCGAGGCGAAGGATCGCCGGGTCGCGGTACTGACGGACGGGACGCGGCTGCCGGTCAGCCGCAGTGGCCACCAGCGCCTCTCGGCCGCGCTCGGTCAGGCCTGACCACGCCTGTGGTTGCCATCCATGCATCACTGCATGTAGATTTACGTATGTGAAGGAGCTGTCCGCGTTCTGTCGCCTGATGGGCGATGACGTCCGCCTGCGGCTGTTGCGGCTGCTCGGACGCGAACAGCTCAACGTCAAGGAACTGACTGCGGTGCTCGGCATAGCCCAGTCGGGCGTCTCGCGCCACCTCGGATTGTTGCGCAAGAGCGGACTGGTCGAGGAGCGACGCGAGGGCGGTTTCGCCTATTACTCGCTGACGCCCGACGGCTGCGGGTCGGCGCGGCCGATGTGGGAAGCGCTCGAAGCTGCCTTGCCGGAGCCGGGGGCTGATCCGCAGCTGCAAGCCGACGACGCGCGCTTGCTCGAAGTGCTGCGGCTGCGCAAGGAGGACTTCCAGTCGCACGGCAGCAGTTCCGGCCAGCTCGTGCCGGGGCGCAGTTGGGCGGCGTGGAGCCGGGCGCTCGGACACCTGCTGCCGCCACTGGTGGTCGCCGACGCCGGCTGCGGCGAAGGCTACCTGTCGCTGGAGGCGGCGCGCTGGGCGGCGCAGGTGATCGCCGTCGACAGCTCGCGTGATGTGCTCAAGCGCGCCCGGCAGCTGGCCCGGAAGCGCGGCGTGACCAACGTTACCTGGAAGGAAGGGCGGATCGAGGCGCTGCCGCTCGACAACGCCTCGGTCGACGTGGTCCTGCTGTCGCAGGCGCTGCACCACGTCGCCACGCCGCTGGCCGCGATGACCGACGCGGTGCGGGTGCTCAAGGTCGGCGGCCGGCTGCTGGTGCTGGAACTGCGGGCGCACGGTCAGGACTGGGTCCGCGCCCGACTCGGCGACCACTGGCTCGGGTTCCGCGACGACGCGCTCGAGGACTGGTTGTTCCGCGCCGGTCTGGACGACGTCCGCGTCGAGGTCGGGGCCCGCCTGAAGGGCGATCCGTTCACCGTGCTGGTTGCCAGTGGCCGCAAGGCCGACGCGGCGACCCAGCGCGGTGCGCGTACGGCGGCCGCCACCGCGGCCAGAGGGAGTGCTCGATGACGACCAGTGCGACCGTGCTTCGCCTGCGTGAGGCCTGTCAACGCCGCCTGCTGTTCCTCGACGGCGCGATGGGTACGATGATCCAGCGCCACCAGCTCGCCGAAGCCGACTACCGCGGCGAGCGCTTCGCGGCGCATCGTCACGACCTGCGCGGGAACAATGACCTGCTGGTGGTGACCCGCCCCGACCTGATCCAGTCGATTCACGAGGCCTATCTCGAGGCCGGCGCCGACATCGTCGAAACCAACACCTTCAACAGCACCTCGATTGCCCAGGCCGACTACGGGCTCGAGCCGCTGGTCCGCGAACTCAATCTCGAAGCGGCACGCGTCGCGCGCGCCGCCGCGGACCAGTGGACGGCACGGACCCCCGACCGGCCCCGCTACGTCGCCGGGGCGATCGGCCCGACCAATCGCACGCTCTCGATCTCGCCCGATGTCAACGATCCGGCGTTTCGCGCGGTCAGCTTCGATGCCCTCCGCGCGGCCTACGCCGAACAGGTCGATGCCCTGATCGAGGGCGGCGTCGACCTGCTGCTGGTGGAGACCATTTTCGACACGCTCAATGCCAAGGCCGCGGCGCTGGCGATCCGCGAGGCGTTCGACCGCCGCGGCGCGGACCTGCCGGTCATGCTGTCGGTGACGATCACCGACCGCAGCGGACGGACCCTGTCCGGGCAGACCGTCGAGGCGTTCTGGATCTCGATGGCGCACGTCCGGCCATTCAGCGTCGGGCTGAACTGCGCGCTCGGCGCCGCCGACATGCGCCCGTACCTGCAGGACCTGGCGGCGATCGCCGATTGCGTCACCTCCTGCTATCCCAATGCCGGGCTGCCCAACGCCTTTGGTGGCTACGACGAGACCCCCGAGCAGATGGCTGGCGTGCTGTCCGAGTACGCCCGCGACGGCCTGCTGAACATCGTCGGCGGCTGCTGCGGGACTACCCCGGAGCACATCCGGGCGATGATCGAGGCCTGCGAGGGGATTGCGCCGCGGGTGGTGCCCACGGAGCTGCCGCGCTACAACCGGTTCTCCGGCCTCGAACCGCTGGTCATCCGGCCGGACAGCAACTTCCAGATGATCGGCGAGCGCACCAACGTCACCGGATCGCTCCGCTTCGCGCGGATGATCAAGGCCGGCGACTTCACCGCCGCGGTCGACGTTGCCACCGAACAGGTGCGCAACGGGGCAAATATTCTCGACGTGAACATGGACGAAGGCATGCTCGACGGCGAAGCGAGCATGACCACCTTCCTCAACCTGCTGGCCACCGAGCCGGAGGTGGCACGGGTGCCGTTCATGATCGACAGCTCCAAGTGGTCGGTGCTCGAGGCGGGGCTGAAGTGCGTGCAGGGCAAGGCGATCGTCAACTCGATCAGCCTGAAGGAGGGCGAGGCCGACTTCCTGGCCAAGGCGCGCACCGTGCGCGCGTACGGCGCCGGCGTGGTCGTGATGGCCTTCGATGAGCAGGGCCAGGCGGACACGGTCGAACGCAAGGTGTCGATCTGCCAGCGCGCGTACCGGCTGCTCACCGAGCAGCTGGCGTTTCCCGCCGAGGACATCATCTTCGACCCCAACGTGCTGGCGATCGCCACCGGGCTGGAGGAGCACAACCCGTACGCGGTCAACTTCATCGAGGCGACCCGGCAGATCACCGCGACCTGCCCGGGCGTGTTGATCAGCGGCGGCATCAGCAACCTGTCGTTCAGTTTCCGCGGTAACGACGTGGTGCGCGAGGCCATGCACTCGGCCTTCCTGCTGCACGCGATCCGCGCCGGGCTGAGCATGGGCATCGTCAACGCCGGACAGCTGGCCGTCTACGAGGACATCGCACCCGAGCTGCTGACCCTGGTCGAAGACGTGCTGTTCGACCGGCGCCCGGATGCGACCGAGCGGCTGGTCGCCCATGCCGAACAGGTGCGCGGCAAGGGCATCCGTCGCGAGGCCGACCTCGGCTGGCGCGAGGCGCCGGTGCAGCAGCGGCTGGCCCACGCGCTGGTCCACGGGATCGTCGACTTCATCGACGCCGACACCGAGGAGGCTCGGCAGCAGTACGCGCGTCCGCTCGAGGTGATCGAAGGGCCGCTGATGGACGGGATGAAGACCGTCGGTGACCTGTTCGGCGCCGGCAAGATGTTCCTGCCGCAGGTGGTCAAGAGCGCCAGGGCGATGAAGCGGGCGGTGGCGGTGTTGCTGCCGTACATGGAGACCGAGCGCAAGGCCGGCGCCGCGCGGACCCAGGGCAAGGTGCTGTTGGCCACCGTCAAGGGCGACGTCCACGACATCGGCAAGAACATCGTCGGGGTCGTGCTGGCCTGCAACAACTACGAGGTGCTCGATCTCGGCGTGATGGTCTCGGCCGACCGCATCCTCACGACGGCGATCGACGAGGGCTGCCACGTGATCGGGCTGAGCGGTCTGATTACGCCGTCCCTCGACGAGATGGTCGGGGTAGCCCGCGAGATGGAGCGGCGCGGCATCACGCTGCCGTTGCTGATCGGCGGAGCGACCACCAGCCCGCAACACACCGCGGTGAAGATCGCACCGGAGTATTCGGGCACCGCGGTACACGTGCTCGACGCGTCGCGCGCGGTGCAGGTGGTCTCGAGCGTGCTGTCGGCGTCGCAGGCGATGCCCTACGGCGTGCAGGTCCGTGAGGAGCAGGCCCGGGTTCGCGAGGCGCATGCCAAGCGGCAGGAGAAGCCGCTGCTGTCGCTGCGGCAGGCGCGCGAGAACCGCCTGGCGATCGACTGGCCGCGTGAAGACCTGCCGGTGCCGGTGTTCACCGGCCGGCGGACCCAGTACGTGCCGGTCGAGACCCTGCTGCCGATCATCGACTGGACCTTCTTCTTCAACGCCTGGGAGCTGAAAGGCAAGCTGCCGACCATCTTCGAGCATCCGCGCTACGGCCACGAAGCGCGCTCGCTGCACGAGCACGCCACCGCGATGCTCCGGACGATAGCCGCCGAGCGGACCTTGACCTGCCGCGCCGTCCACGGCTTCTGGCCAGCCAACGCCGACGGCGACGACCTCGTGTTGTACACGGCGGCGGATCGACGGCAGGTGCTGGCGCGCTTCCCGATGCTGCGGCAGCAGGAGGGCAAGGCCGATCGCAAGCCGAATCGATCGCTGGCTGACTTCGTGGCTCCGATCGGTCAGGGCGAGGACCACGTCGGCGCCTTCGCGGTGACGGTACACGGCGCCGAGACGCAGGCGAAGATCTTCGAGGGCGCCCACGACGACTACAACGCGATCATGGTCAAGTTGCTGGCCGATCGCCTGGCCGAGGCCTGTGCCGAGTGGCTCCACGCCGAGGCACGCCGCGAGTGGAGCTATGGCGTCGGCGAACAGCTCGATCCGTCCGACCTGGTGGCCGAGCGCTATCGCGGGATCCGGCCGGCCTTCGGCTACCCGGCCTGTCCGGATCACACCGAGAAGCGCACCTTGTTCGAGGTCCTGCAGGCCGAAGAGATCGGGCTGGCATTGACCGAGAATTTCGCGATGTGGCCGGCCGCCAGCGTGTCGGGGCTGTACTTCGCCAATCCTCAGGCGGCGTACTTCATGGTCGGCCGAATCGGCGAGGACCAGGTCGAAGACTACGCCCGACGCAAGGGCATGAGCCGCGACGAGTTGGAGAAGTGGCTGTCGCCGAACCTCGGGTACGCGCCCCAGCCGGTCGGCACCTGCTGAGGCGGTCAGTGCCCGGCAGCCATTGACGTCCGGGCGTCAGTTTTGTACCATCCATCCGGATAGAGCGATGAACCAACTCGCGTCGCCGGTGCTCTCACATCTCAACGTTCTCGGGGACCCGCTGCGGTCCCGGCTGCTGCTCGTGCTCGACGGGCAGACGTTGTCGGTCGGCGAGCTGTGCGACGTGGTGCAGTTGCCGCAGTCCACCGTCAGCCGGCACCTGAAGACCCTGACCGACGGAGGCTGGGCGCAGGTGCGGCGCGACGGCACCAGCCGCTTGTATTCGCTGGTGATTGGCGACCTGGACGATGCCTCGGCCGAGTTGTGGCGGGTGGTCAGGGCGCAACTGGTGGCGACGCCAGCGGTGGCGCAGGACCGCGCCCGCCTGGATCGTGTGCTGGCCGACCGACGGACCCAGTCCGCCGCGTTCTTCTCTCGGACGGCGGGCGAGTGGGACGACGTCCGCGACGATCTGTTCGGCTCGTCGTTCCACCTGCAGGGCGCACTGGCGGTGCTGGATCCGGCGTGGGTGGTGGCCGACCTGGGCTGCGGCACCGGCCGCACCGCCGCCGCGCTGGCGCCGTTTGTCGCCCAGGTGATCGCTGTCGACGCGTCGGCCGAGATGCTGGGCGCGGCCCGCGAGCGGCTCGCCGCGTGTGGCAACGTAGACATCAGGCAGGGCGCGCTCGAGGCCGTGCCGGTCGCCACCGGGTCGGTCGACCTGGCCTTACTGGTCCTGGTGCTGCACCACGTCGGAGATCCGCTGGCGGTGCTGCGC
>JACDAO010000003.1 GCA_013695405.1 Acidobacteriota bacterium
GTGCAGGCCAAGCGCGATCGCTGGAAGCGTGGCGTGTCGCTGCTCGACGATCAGATTGGCGAGGGCGTCGGCGAGGTCTACGTCGCCAGGTTCTTCCCACCGGAGCACAAGGCGGAGATGGATGCGCTGGTGGCCAACCTGCGCACGGCTCTCGAGGGCCGTCTGAAGCAGCTGGACTGGATGGACGAGCCGACCCGCGCCGAAGCGCTCAAGAAGCTGGCGACCTTCGACCCGCGCGTCGGCTATCCGTCCAAGTGGCGCGACTACTCGGCGATGACGGTCGAAAAGGGCAAGCACTTCGAAAACGTGGTCGCCGCGCGGACGTTCGAGTGGAAGCGGCAGGTGGCGCGCCTCGACAAGCCGGTCGATCGCGACGAATGGGGCATGAATCCCCAGACGGTCAACGCGTACTACAACCCGCTGATGAACCAGATCACCTTCCCGGCGGCGATCCTGCAGCCGCCGTTCTTCGACGTGCACGCCGACCCGGCGGTCAACTACGGCGCGATTGGCGCCGTCATTGGCCACGAGATCGGCCACGGTTTCGACGACCAGGGCCGCGCCTTCGATCAGTCCGGTCGTACCCGCAATTGGTGGACCCCGGTCACCGACGAGAAGTTCAAGGCCGCCACCGAGCGGCTCGGCACGCAGTACAGCGCCTACTGCCCCGTCCCCGGCGGCTGCATCAACGGCCAGCTGACGATGGGCGAGAACATCGGCGACCTCGGCGGGTTGACCATGGCCTACACCGCGTACACGCTGTCGCTGAAGGGGCAGCCGGCGCCGGTGATCGGCGGCTTCACCGGCGACCAGCGCTTCTTCCTGGCGTGGGCGCAGGTGTGGCGGGCGCTCTCGCGCGAGGACGACACCCGGCAGCGCCTGGTCACCGACCCGCATTCGATGCCGGAGTTCCGGGTCAACGGCGTGGTGCGGAACATGGACCAGTGGTACGCCGCGTTCGACGTCACGCCCGGCGCCGCGCTGTACCTGCCGCCGGACCAGCGGGTCAAGATCTGGTAGCCCGCCGGACTCGTAGCCGCCGGACTCGTCCGGCAGTCCCTTCGCCGTGACGTAGCCGCCGGACTCGTCCGGCGGTCTGCTCGCCGTCATGCGATCGCGGTATGGAGGCGCGTCACGCTCGGCGCGGCATCGACGCGGATGCCGATGCGTCGCCGCCCGCTTCGGCCGGTTCCGCCGCCCGGAACACGTCGCTCCGTCGTGCGACCGGCCCACGGGCCTGGGGACCCCCAGCCCCAGGCCTGACACTCGACTGCGCGACGTGTTCGCGATTCACTGACGGGCGGCTCCACGGGCCGCTCGCGGTCGGCGCCGCCTCGCCATCCGCGCGGCGAACGCCGAGTCCATTCGTCGACACCGTTGCGGCCAATTCCGCGGCCCCATCCGAGACCTGACATTCGACTGCGCGACGTGTTCGCGATGCGCCGAGGGGCGGCCCCACAGGCCGCTCGCGGCCGTTGCGACGAACGGCAGCTAGAATGCGTGCGTGATCTGGCTGCGCTCGCTGCTCATGGCGGCAGGGGCGGTTCTTGCGGTCGGCGCGGTACCGCCGGCGATGCAGGCGCCCGCGCGGGCAACGCCGTTCGACGTCCTGGTACGAGAGTTCGCGGCGCTGCTGTCGCGCTGGCACATCCCGGGGGGCCAACTCGCAGTGGCCAAGGGCGGCCGCCTCGTGCTGGATGCCGCCATTGGCGAGGCCGACGCCGAGCGAGGCGAGTCCACCACGCCTCGGCACCTGTTTCGCATCGGCAGCGTGAGCAAGGCGCTGACCACCGTCGCCGTGCTGCAGTTGGTGGAGCGCGGGTGGCTTCGCCTCGACGACACGGCCTTGGACCTGCTGCCGGATCTGCTGCCGACACCCGAGGCGACCCAGGACCCGCGCCTCCGATCGATCACGGTCGCCCACCTGCTGCGTCACGAAGGCGGATGGGAACGTTTCGACGCGCTCGAACTGCCCTGGAGTCGAGCGGCGGCCGGCGTCGTAGGAGCACCCGATCCGCCGGACTGCGTGTCCCGCAGCTCCCGGTGGTGCTCGCCGAGACGGCAAAGCAGACGGGCGCGGCAGGTGGGCGCTGGGACGCATTGCCATACAGGCCGGTCG
>JACDAO010000284.1 GCA_013695405.1 Acidobacteriota bacterium
CGCCGGCGCCGGTGACGTCGGACACCTCGACCGCGGTGGCGGCGAAGTTCGCCTCGACCGGCGGGGTGCGCGTCCCGTCCAGCACCCACATCCCCTGCTCCCCGCGCGTGATCACCACCGCCGCGCAGTCGAGCCGATCGCGCAGACGTCGCGCCGCACCTGCTGCGTCGGCGTCGGTGCGGATGCGGCAGTGGGTGGCCGTCTCGGCCTCGCCGACGTTGGGGGTGATCAGCGTGACGCCACGATACAGGTCGAGATGCGGAATCTTTGGATCGACCAGCACCGGCACGCCTCGCGCGGCGCAGGCGCCGACCACGCGGGCCATCGTCACGCCGGTGATGCACCCCTTGAGGTAGTCGGAGACGACTACCAGTTCCGCCGTGCCGACCTGTGCCTCGATCGTCTCGGCGATCGTCTCGGCCACCGTGCCGTCCACGTCACGATCAGTCTCGAAATCGACCCGCGCCACCTGCTGCTGGCGCTGCGTGACGATGCGGAGCTTTCGCGTGGTGCACCGCGAGGCGTCGGCAATCAGCGCGTCGCCGCGGACGCCGCCGGCGGTGAGCAGGTCGCGGAGCCGCATCCCGGCGTCGTCGTCGCCGATGACCCCGACGAGCGCGACCTCCGCGCCGAGCGCCGCGAGGTTCATCGCGACGTTGGCGGCACCGCCTGGGCGGAACTGGTCGTGATCGTATTCGACGACCGGTACTGGCGCTTCCGGGGAGAGCCGCTGGACGCGGCCGAACAGGAAGTGGTCGAGCATGACGTCGCCGACCACCAGCACCCGCCGCCCGGCGAGCGCCCGCACGAGGAGGTGGGCGCGATCGCGCGACAGCGGGGTCACGGGTGCCGCGGCAGCACCGACTCGGAACGCTCAGCGGCGAACGGCAGGGTCAGCACCACCAGCAGGAGCATCAGGAATTCGGAGTCGCCGAAGTTGTACTCGAACAGCCCGGCGCCGAGCATCGCCGCCAGCGCCGCCAGGGCGCCGGCCGCCAGGCTGCGAGTGGCCGCACTGCGCGAGCCGAGCCGCCGGTACAGGTCGCGGGCCACCGCGATCACGAACCAGATCCAGACCAGCAGGGCGGGCAGGCCACGTTCGGCGGCAATCTGCATCGGCACATTGTGCAGGTGCACGTTGAGCGGTTGCACCGACTCGGGGACCCGGTACTTCGCGTAGACGGTCTTGACCTGGTCCGGGCCGACGCCGGTGAGCGGGTGGTCCTCGACCATCGCCGCGCCCGATTTGAGCATCGCCAAGCGATCGCGATTGGTCGGATCCTGCAGGTCGAAGATCGAGTAGACGCGATCGGTGATGCTGGGCGGAGCGAGCACCACCGCGACGGCCAGCGCAATCGGCACCGCTGCGACCAACCTTCGGTCGCGCAGCGCCAGCAGCACGGCCATGCCGAGGCAGACGCCGACCCAGGCACTGCGGGTGAACGTCAGGCCGAGGGCGAGCAGAACCGCCGGCAGCACGAGCATCGGCCAGATGCGATCGCGGTTGCCGAACAGCAGGCGCGCGGCGCCGACGCAGGCGACGATCATCAACGCGCCCGAGTAGGTCATGTAGTGGGTCAACGCGCCCTGCGGGCGTCGGCCCAGGTTGTCGAAGTGCAGGAAACCGTACTGGAACAAGCCGACCAGGGCGCTGGCGGCGCCAACCGTGATGATCACCGACGCGAAGGTGTGCGCGCGCTGGCCGCGGGCGAGCCGGTAGACCAGCGGCACGATCAGAAACAGCACCAGTTGCTTGGAGTCGACCAGGCTGACCGCAGGGTTGACCGACGCCGTGGTCGACAGGAGGGTGACGACGGCGTAGACGGCCAGCGGCCAGAAGAACGTCGGCACTTCGATCCGCTCGTGGCGCAGCCCGATCAACGCCACCCAGCAGAGCAGCGTCAACGCAAGCAGCACGCCTGAGGCGGCCACCGACAGCTGTAGCGCGGCGACAAAGCACAGCAGGACCGAAAGCGCGAGCGTCTCGAGTCGATCCATCCGGGCTGTTCGCAGTGCCGGCGCGGTCACGTCGTGATCGACATCCTTTCAGTCGGCCTGGCCGACCGGCGCCGGGACCCGTTCCAGGGCGCGCTCGGCGGCTGCGGCGACCGCGTCGACAGTGATGCGCGTCAGACAGCGGAAATCTCCCGGCTGGCAGACGCGTTGTGCGCAGGGCCGGCAGGGAAGATCCCCGACATCGACCGCCGCACTGAAAACCTGCGGATCCCGCCACGGAGCGGACCGCACCGGGAGCGTGGGGCCGTACAGCCCGACGATGGGCGTACGGGTGGTGGCCGCGACGTGCAGCGGCCCACTGTCCCCTCCGATGAACACCTGTGCCCGATCGATCAGGCTACGCAACTGGTCGAGCGAGGTGTGGCCGCATGTGCGGACGGCCTCTGGCGACGCGCCGTGCCGAGCCCGGACCTGGTCGACCACCTCCTGCGCCGCCTCCGCCTCGGACGGCCCTGACGTCAGGATGATACGCCGATTGCGTCCTGCTGCCGCAAGGCTATGGCTGAGCTCCGCGAACGACTCGAGCGGCCAGCGCCGGAAGCGGTTGCCCGCACTTACGTGAATCAGGACCAGTGTATGGTGCGCCGCCAGACCCTCGCGGCGCAACCAGGCGTCGATGGCCGTCTCGGCGTCCGGCGCCGGCTGCATCTCGACCGCGTCACGGGTCCGCTCCGGCGGCGCGAGTGCCCCGAGCAGTGGCTGCAGGATGTCCCACTGGTTTTCGACCGAGTGCCGGGGCCGCAGTTCCCTCGGCCGATCGACTACGTCGGTGTAGATCCAGCGCCGGGCCTGGACGTCGTAGCCGATGCGCCGCGGCGCACCGCTCAGCCGTGTCAGCCACGACGCCCGCGGCCCGCCGTGCAGATCGAGGACGACGTCGAAGCGCTCGCGACGGAGCCGCAGGCCGAGCGCGACATCCGAACGCAGCCGGGTCAGGCCACGCGTCCGCGGTGCCACGATCACATCGTCGAGGTGCGGGTTGTGCTGCACCACCGGCGCTGCCGCAGGTTCGACCAGGTAGGTGAGGTGCGCGTCCGGACGGCATCGTCGCAGGGCCCGGATGACCGGCGTCGTGAACACGACGTCGCCGATCAGGCGCAGCCGGATCAGGAGCACGCGCACGGCGCCGACTATAGACCACAATCTGAACGCGCACGATAATCTCCTGATGCTGCCGATCGTCCTGATCCTGCTGACGCTGGGGCCCCAGCCCGGCACCCCGTCGGGCCAGGCCCCGCCGCCAGCGGTGCGCGCCGATGCCTACCAGGCCTTTCTCGAGGCACGACGGCTCGAAGCCGCAGGCGACGCGAGCGGCGCGATCGCCGCCCTGGAGCGGGCGGTGGCGCTCGAGGCGGCGCCGGCCGTGCTCAGCGAACTGGCACAGTTGTACGGCCGCCAGGATCGCCCGGCCGACGCGCGCACGGCGGCCGAGCGTGCGCTCTCGATCGACCCGGCCTATGCCGACGCCCACTGGATCCTCGGGATGCTCAGCCTGCCGGCCTCGGCGATGCAAGGCGGCGACGGCGCCGCGGCGCCGCGCGACGTCGCGGCCATTGCGCAAGCCATCGGGCACCTCGAACAGGCGCTGGCGGGCCGCAGCCACGACTTCAACATTCCGGTGATGCTCGGCCGGCTGTATCTGCAGAGCAACCGTGCCGCCGACGCGGTCAAGGTGCTGTCCCCGGTCGTCGAACGCGACAACGCCGCGCTCGATGCCGGGGTGATGCTCGCGCAGGCGCTCGATCGCAGTGGCGAGCGCGACCGGGCCCTGGCCGTGGTCGAGCAGGTGCTGGCCGGCGAGCCTCGCTTCTTCCGTGCGCGCCTGGTGCAGGCCGAGCTACTCGAGCGATCGCGGCGTTGGTCCGAGGCTGCCGAGGCCTACGCGCTGGCGGCCAAGGAAAACCCCAACGCCGCCGAACTGCCGGTCCGTCAGGCCGCCGCACTGCTCGGGGCCGACCGCCCGCAGGACGCCCGGGCCGTACTGACGGACGTGATTGCCCGCCGGCCTGCCGACCTGCAGGCGCGCTACCTGCTCGCGCAGGCGCAGCGTGAACTCGGCGATCAGGCCGCTGCCGAACAGACGGCCCGAACCCTGATGACGATGGCGCCAGCCGACATACGCGGCTCGGTGGTGCTGTCGCAGGTGTATGCCGACCGCCGCGAGCACGCCCGGGTGATCGAGGTGCTGGCGCCGCTGGTCGGCGGCAAGGACCTAGCGGGCACGCCGTCGGCGCTGGGCCTGACCTTGCGGCTGGTCAGTGCCCACCTGTCGCTCGGCCAGCCTGCCGATGCCATCCGGGTGCTCGAGGCGGCCCGGACGGCACGCCCCGATCCTATGCTCGACGCGTACCTGCTGCAGACCCTGGTCGCTGCCCGTCGGTTCGAGCAGGCGGTGACGCTCGGTCAGCAGGTCCACGCCGCGCGCCCCGGCGACCCGCAGCCTGCGCGCCTGCTGGCGCAGGCGCTGGTCGGGGCCGGCCGCGTCGAACAGGCGGTGACCCTGCTCGA
>JACDAO010000025.1 GCA_013695405.1 Acidobacteriota bacterium
AAAGACGGAACGGCGGACTGCCTACATGTCGCTCAGCGGCATCACGGTGGTCAGCGGCACGGCGGCATTGAGCCCCTTGTCGTTGATGAAGCTCTGGAGCTGATCGACCAGCTGCTTGGCCTCGGTCGGGAAGACCTCGAATAGCAGCATGCCGGGGCTGTACTCCTGACCCTTGACCACCGGGTTGATGATCAGCACGTAGTTGACCGTGCCGTCGGCGGCCGGAGACGTGGCCTTGAGCAGCTTCATGCCGGCCGCCTGGTTCGTGCGCTCCGGATTGGTGCTCTTGGCCATGGCCTCCTTGACGCGGGTGAAGAACTGCTCGAACTGCGGGCCGTTCTCGCCCTTGACTGCGTAGAACCAGACCACGTAGTCGGAATCGAAGGTGAGCTGCGGCTTGGTCGGCGCGGCAGGCGCGGCCTGTTCTGCGGCCGGATCAGTAGGCTGCGCGGGCTGCTGCGTGGTCGGCTGCTGCGTGGTCGGCGGCTGAGTCGTCGGCGGCTGCTGCGTCGTCGGCGGCTGCGTCGTCGGCGGCTGCGTGGCAGGCGTGGTCGGCTGCGCACCCTGTGCGAAAGCGAGCCCACTGGTCAGACACATCGTGGCCACGGCCACCTGCACAGCCACACTACGCACGGCCCGCGAATCCATCATCGAACGCATAGCACCTCCTCGGTACCAAATCAGGGTGGTCATTGTCGCGCCTTACTCTACCGTAAGAGTCACGTCAGACAAACACGCGCATGACCTCATTTGCGAGGAGCATGCCACGTCTGGTCAGTCGCATTCCCTCATCGTCTCGTATCAGCAGTCCCGCCTCGAGCGCAGGGCTCAGCGCGATGCCGTAGCGAGACCAGACATCCTGGTCAAAACGTGCGCGGTAGGTGTCCTCTGCAATGCCGTCGACCAGCCGCAGCCCCATGAACAGCGCCTCGGCCAGTTGCGTCTCGCGATCCAGCGTCCGACTCTGGGCGATGGGGTCGGCGCCGGCCGCCACCCGATCGACATAGGCCCGCGTCTCGGCGACGTGACGCCACCGGCGGCCGTGGCGTGAGCCGTGCGCGCCACAGCCGAAGGCCAACCAGCCAGAGTCGCGCCAGTATTTCAGGTTGTGGCGGCTCTCGCGCCCGGTGCGCGCAACATTCGATATCTCGTACTGACGAAAGCCGGCGCCTTCCAGCCGTGCCATCGCGTCTTCGTACATGTCCGCGGCATCATCGTCGGGCGTCCGCGACCATTGCTCGCGCGCCATCACTTCCTGAAGTGGCGCGTTCGGATAGAGCTCCAGCAGGTAGAGCGAGGCGTGGTCGGGGCCGGCGGCAATCAGCGCGTCGACCGACTCGAGCCACTGCGCCACCGACTGTCCGGGCAACCACATCATCAGGTCGACACTGACGTTGTCGAAGCCGGCAGTCCGTGCCTCGTCGATCGCCGCACGCGCCCGAGCGGCCGTGTGCACCCGTCCGAGACGCTTCAACTCGTCGTCACGGAACGACTGCACGCCGAACGACAGCCGGGTCACCCCTGACTCGCGAAAGCCGCGCAGCCGCTGCACATCGACGGTCTCGGGATTGGCCTCCATGGTGATCTCGGTCTCGGCGCTCAGCACGAACGCGCTGCGGCAGGCGTCGATCAGGCGGGCGATCTCGACGGGCGACAGCAGGGACGGGGTGCCGCCGCCAAAGTAGATGGTGTCGACCGCGACTGGCTCGGCCTCGCGGCCGATGTGCGTGCAGACGGCGTCGACGTACGCGGCCCTGAGCGGCTCGTCGATCAGCCCCCGATTGAAGTTGCAGTAATGGCAGATCGCGCTGCAGAAGGGGATGTGCAGGTACAGGCCGAGCGGCGTCGTCTCCGCGCCCTCAGCGCGTGCCGGCACGGCCCCCGGGCCACTTGAGATCGGGCGCAGGGCTGCTGCGGGCCGACTCGCGCAGCTTGGCGCGCAGCGGCGCGGTCGCCTTGGCCGGCAGCCTCGGGGCGGCCGCCGGCTGGTGGCGCTTCATCCGCCACAGCGCGACCAAATCGTCTTCGCCGCCGTTCGGCGGCAGCTCACGGTAGTCGGCACCATCGAGGTCGAGGAACTCGCACATCTCGTGCAGGCGCGACCGCATCCGGACGCCGATCCGGAACAGCAGCGACTCGGTCAGCGACGGATCGGGGTCATCGACGTAGTTGGAGGTGAACAGCGTCAGCCGCTTCTCGCTGTAGCGGGTGTTGACGATCAGGTTGAGGGTTTCGTCGACCCACTCCGAGGTCTTCTCGGCGCCGAGGTCGTCGAGCACCAGCACGTCGGCGGTCATCACCGGGCGCAGCACGTCACGCTCGGTCTCGCGTACCACCGGATCGTAGGTGCTGCGAATCAGCCGCAACAGCTCGCGCGTGTCGTAGAACAGGCCGCGTGCGCCCTTGTCCTCGACCAGTTGCCGCAACACCGCCACGGCCAGGTGTGTCTTGCCGACGCCAGGCGGCCCGAGCAGGAACAGGCCGCGCTCGGCCACCGGATAGCGCTGGAGCAGGCCGCGCGCCGACGCCAGCGCGCGTTCGAGCGACTCGTTGCCGTAGGTCAGGTAACCAGCGAAGTCGCAGTGCTGGTAGCGACGCGGAATACGAGCGTCACCTCGGCGCCGGGCCGTCGAGGCCTGGCGCCAGCAGTCGCAACGCGTCACGCGGCGCTCGCCCTCGAGCACCACCGTTTTCCATCCCGTGGCATTGCAGAGTGGGCAGACCATCACTGGAGACTGCGGATCATAGCGCGAAGCGGCGCTGCTGCCAGCCGAACGCGCGGCGAAAGGTGCGATCAGGCCTCGTCGTCGCGCGGCGGCGCGCCGTCAGGACCGGTCCGCACCGCCCGGGCCGGCGTCGTGGTGACCAGCGCCGTCGACAGCCGCTGCTCCCAGTCGCCGAGGCCGCGGCTCATTTCCTGCTTGACGTAGGCCATGAACTCGTCCACCTCACGCTGCATCTGCTCCATGCGCGCCCGCAGGTTGAGAATGATCTCGACACCCGCCAGGTTGACGCCCAATTCGCGGGTCAGCGTCAGGATGGTCTCGAGCCGTTCGAGGTCCTCGTCGGAATAGAGCCGCGTGTTGCCGTCGGTGCGCGATGGCGTCAGCAGGCCCTCACGTTCGTACAGCCGCAGCGTCTGCGGGTGGATGTTGTAGCGCTGCGCGACCGCGCTGATCATGTAGAGCGCCTTGCCGGGTCGTCTGGTGGACATGTCGGGCTCGGGGGCGCTGGGCTCGCAGGCTCGGGATTCAGGGTTCAACCGTTGCGGCAGGGACTCGCCACGCCGCGCGAACGTCTTCGGGATGCAGGCGGGCGAATTCCCGCATCAACTCGCGCCCGCGGGCGTCGAGCACTGGCGGCAACACCATCTGCACGCCGATCACCAGGTCGCCGCGACGACCGGTCCGCCGTGACGGCACGCCGCGGTCGCGCAGTCGCAGGCGCTGCTCCGACGGCATCCCGGGCGGCACCCGCACCGACACCGGCCCGTCCAGCGTCGGCACCTCGATGCGTGCGCCGAGCACCGCCTCGTGCACCGCCACCGGCACGGTCATGTGCAGATCGTCACCGACGCGAGTCACATGGGGCTCAGGCCGCACGCGAATGCGCAGCCGCAGGTCACCGGCCGCCCCGCCGCGCACGCCGCCGTGGCCACCGCCCGCGACGACGTACTCCTCGCCGTCGGCCATGCCCGGTGGCAACGGCACGGTCACGGTCTGGTCGAGGTCCTGCTGACCGGCACCGCTGCAGGCCGCGCACGCCACGTGCTGCACCCGGCCGACCCCGCCGCAGGCCTCGCATGGACGGACGAACACCATGTGACCGCGCCCGAGGCGATGTTGGCCACTGCCGCCGCACCGCCGGCAGGTCGTCGGCGACCCGTCGATCACGCCGGCGCCGTGGCAGCGGGCACAGGGCGCCTGACGTCGCAGATCGACGCGACAGATGGTGCCGTGCAGCACCTCGGACAGCGCGATCGTCACATCGCGATACGCATCGGCGCCGCGCTGCGGACCGGGCCCACCGCGACCGTGCGCGGCGTGACGAATGACGTCCACGAACAGGTCACCGAACGTCGACGCGTCGGCACCCTGTACGGCGAGCGAGAAATCGAAGCCGGCGAAGGCCGGTGCGGCCGGCCCGGCCGGCGGCGGCCGGCGGCCGGAGGCGTCGTAGGCGCGCCGGCGGACCGGATCGACCAGCGTCTCGAACGCCTCGGTCATCGCGGCGTAACGTCGAGCGGCCTCGGCGTTGCCGGGATTCAGGTC
>JACDAO010000051.1 GCA_013695405.1 Acidobacteriota bacterium
TACTTGCAGGACGCCTCGCTCGACGCGCGCAGCTTCGTCAGCAAGGCGTTGAACCAGCCCAAACCCGATCGCACATTGAAGAACTGGGCGCTGGCGCTTGGTGGTCCAATCACCATCCCGAAGCTCTATCGCGGCCAGGACCGCAGCTTCTTCTTCGCGACCTTCGAGAAGACGCACGAAGAAAACCAGCTGTCGACGGCCTTCCGCACCCTGCCGACGACTCAGTTCCAGGGCGGCGATTTCTCGCGGTTGCTCGACCCGTCCTACACCGGCGACGCGCGGTCGGGCACCGTGCTCGGCACCGATGCGCTCGGCCGGACCGTGCGCTTCGGCCAGCTTTACGATCCACGGACGACCCGCGTGGTCAACGGCACCGTCGTCCGCGACCCGTTCCCCGGCAACCAGGTCCCTCGCGAGCTCTGGGACGCGGTCGCGCGCAACACGATCGATCAGGGGCTCTGGGATGCGCCGGCACTCGACCGCCTGCTCAACAACCAGCCCGTGCTGGCCGGCTGCTGCCCGATCTTCGACCAGAAGACCTTCGCCACCAAGATCGATCAGGTCATCAGCACGCGCCACAAGGCGTCGGTCTACGTCAATCGCGAGTGGCGCACCCGCAACAACTCGGCCGGCGGTCGGTACGGCCTGCCGCCGGGCAGCCCGACCAACCTGTACCAGTTGCAGAAGACCCCGAGCTGGCTGCTCCGGGCCACCGAGAATTGGGTGGTCAGCGACAACGTTCTGCATCGCGTAGCGGTCGGCTACAACCGGTTCGGCAACAACAATCGCAGCGTCTACTTCAATCAGGGCTGGCCATCGCGCATCGGCCTCACCAACATGCCCGACACCACGTTCCCGCGGCTGACCATGGGCGGCACGCCGATTCTCGGCAACATGGGCAACTTCGGGTCGAACTCGCGCGGTAACAGCGACGAAGGCAGCTGGATCGTCCAGGACGACGTCACGGTCATCCTCGGCCGCCACAACATCAAGTCCGGCTTCGAGGGGCGCTTCTACTACGTCGACAACGACCTGGCCGACGCGACCGCCAACTTCAACTTCCTGCCGGCGCAGACGGCGCTGCCCGGGTTCGATACGTCGACTGGCCACAGCTATGCGAGCTTCCTGCTCGGCGCCGTAGCGACCTCCGATCGCGCCGTCCAGGCGGTCAACACCAAGCTGCGCGAGCGCGACTACTCGTTCTACGTGCAGGACGACTTCAAGGCGTCGTCCAAACTGACGCTGAACCTCGGACTGCGCTGGCAGATGATCAACGGCGTCTACGAGACGAGCGGCTTTGTCACCAACCTCGATCTGACGCGACCCAATCCCGCCGCTGGCAACCTGCCGGGCGCGCTGCGCTTCGCCGACGAGGAAGGGCGCAAGACGTTCATCGATCCCTATCGGAAGCAGTTCCAGCCCCGGCTCGGCCTGGCCTACGCGATCACGCCGAACATGGCGCTGAGCGGTGGCTACAGCGTCAGCAACCGGCCAGGCACCGCTTACACGGACGGCGAGTTCGGCGGTCTCGACTCCACCGGCTACAACGGCAACATCGTGGTCAACCGAGCGACGCGGCCGACGCCCAACGCCCAGGATCCGGTCATGTACCTGAGTGACCGCTACCCCGACCTCGTCGGGGTGTTGCCCAATCGCAACGTGAGCCAGCGCAACAACCAGGGCATGACGATCACGCTCGGCAACGAAGCCAGGCGCGAGAAGTACCACAACTTCAACGGGACGCTGCGTCAGTCGCTGGCCTGGGGTCTGTCCACGACGCTGGCCTACATCGGTGCGCGCGGCACGGACCTGCCGATGTCTGGCGTCGATCGCAACATCAACCGTGTTCCCTACGAGGCACTGGCGACCTACGGCAACCTCCTGTTCTCGCCGCTCTCCAGCCAGCCGCAGCTGGGCATCCCCACGCCGTATCCCGGGTTTGCCGGCACGGTGCAGCAGGCGCTGCGTCCCTATCCCCAGTTCCTCGATCTCACGTTGCTCAACAACTTCCGCGGCCAGACACGTTATGACTCGTTCCAGGGGACGCTCGAAAAGCGCTACAGCACTGGCTTCGCGATCCTCGGCGCGTACACCTGGTCTAAGACCGAGGACCTGATTCTCACGCAGGATGGGAGCAGCGAGGAATGGTCGAAGGCGCCGTTCCGGCACGTGCCGCACTTCCTGAAGCTGACGTGGGTGTACGACCTGCCCATCGGCCCAGGCAAGGCGCTCGACGTCGGTGGCGTGCTCGGCCAGGTGGTCGGCGGCTGGACATTGACCGGCATCCACAACTATCGCGCCGGCAACACACTCGCCGTCTTCGACAGCCGCCTCAGTGGTTCCGGGTACCCGATTCGCCCGAACCTGGTCGCGGGCGTTGACCAGGTGATCTACGAGGGCGGTTCGACCGACACGGTGCGGGGCACGCCCTATCTCAACCCGGCGGCGTTCGCGCTGCAGACGATTTCGTCGCAGGGCGTCCCGACCTCGATCGGCAGTGCGCCGCCGCAACTGTCAGTGCGCGGTGCAGCGCTGTTCACCGAGGACTTCGGCCTGCTCAAGCGGGTCACCGCCGGTGGCGCGCGCAACGTCGAGTTCCGTGCCGACTTCATCAACGTGCTCAACCGGTCCGGACTGGCGTCGCCAGACCTGGATGTCGCGAGCGCGAACTTCGGACGCATCTTCGGCGTGGCGCAGGCGCCACGCCGCATCCAGTTGTCGCTGCGCGTGACCTTCTGACGCGAGGCGGTCGCCGCGCATGTGGGGGATCACGTTGGCGCTCGTCGTGTCCACGCAGGCCGGCGACCCGGCCGCGACGTGCGACGGCCAACTGTCGCAGGCACGGGCCGCGTACGAGCGGCGCGAGTACCAGCAGGCTCGCTCCGGCTTTGCCGCAGCCCTGATGGCCTGCGGCACGAGCCCCCCGGTGCTCCTGGCGCTCGCACAGGCGGAACTGCTGGCGCGCGACGTTGGCGCGGCGCTGGTCACGCTCGATCGTCTCGAGACAGTCGGCCCCCTGAGCGTGGCGGCTTTGAAGGTGCGCGCCAAGGTCCTGTACCTCTCGGCCCGCGACCGAGACGCCGAGGACACGCTCCTGGCGGCGGCCACCAGGGCGCCCGGCGACCCCGAGATCCCGTACGACCTCGGGCGAATCTACTATCAGCAGCAGCGCCACCAGGATGCTCAGCGCGTCTTCCGGCAGGCGATCGCCATCGACGCGCGGGCGTACAAGGCGTGGGACAACCTCGGGTTGACGTGGGAGGCGCTCGGCGACGTTGACGAGGCCACCCGGCACTACGCGAGGGCGATGGCGATCGCCCAGACCGACGCGCCGACCTACGACGTGGTCTACGCCAACTATGCCGACCTGCTGATCAAGGAGGGCCAGTACCAGAAGGCCTTCGACGCGGCAGCAGAGGCCGCGCAGCGCAACCCGCGCGACGCCCGCAACTTCCTGCTCGCGGGCAAGGCGCTGGTCAAACTGGAGGCGATCGACGTCAGCGTCAAGTGGCTGACGCAGGCGGTGACGCTCGATCCCGACTATCCGGAGCCGCAGTACCTGCTGGCGCGCGCGTACCGGCAGCTGGGCAAGCCCGAAGACGCGCAGGCGGCCATGACCGCCTTCCAGGCCGCCTCGGCACGGGCGCCGAAGGTACGTCGTTGAGGCGCGCTTTGCTCGTGGCCTCGGTCGCCGTCACTCTACTCGACGCGGTGACCGGCGCAGCACCGGAAGCCCAGCGTTTCTCGGACATCACGCGCGAGGCCGGCGTCACGTTGCGGCATGCCGCCTCGAAGACGCCGGTGAAGTTCCTGCCCGAAACGATGGGCGGCGGTGTCGCGCTGCTCGATTACGACGGCGACGGGCGCCTCGACGCCTTCTTCACCAACGGCGCCGCGATCGACGCTGGGATGACATCGGCGCGCGAACCCGACAAGCGCGACCCTCGCTTCTGGAATCGTCTCTATCGTCAGACTGAAGGCGGCCGCTTCGTGGACGTCACGACCGCGGCCGGCGTGGCCGGCCATCGCTATGACTTCGGCGTGGCCGCTGCCGACGTCGACAACGATGGCGACACGGACCTCTACGTCACAGGCTATGGCGGGAACACGCTCTATCGCAACCGCGGTGACGGTACCTTCAGCGACGTCTCTGTGAAAGCGGGGGTCTCGGCGAGCGGCTGGTCGTCGAGCGCGGCATTCGTCGATTACGATCAGGACGGCTGGCTCGACCTGTTCGTGTGCCGCTACCTCGCCTGGACCTGGGAAGCCAACGTGCCCTGCCCCACGGCCGACGGTGCAGGCCGTGCCTACTGTCATCCACGGCAATTCCCTCCGGTCACCAACGTCCTGTTCCGCAACAACGGCGACGGTACCTTCAGGGACATGTCACGCGCGTCGGGAGTGGCGGCGGTGGCGGGCAAGGCGCTCGGCGTCACCATCGAGGATTACGACGCCGATGGCCGGGTCGACATCTTCGTCGCCAATGACTCGATGCGGCAGTTCCTGTTCCGGAATCTCGGTGACGGGACGTTCTCGGAAGTCGCTCTCGCCGCCGGCGTCGCCTTCGACGAGGACGGACGCACGTTTGCCGGCATGGGCACCGACTTTGGCGACTACGACGGCGATGGCCGCCCCGACCTGATCGTCACGACACTCAGCCTGGAACGCTACGCGCTGTTCCACAACGATGGTCCGGCAGGCTTCACGTACGCCACCCACGCGAGCGGTGTGGGACGGGC
>JACDAO010000070.1 GCA_013695405.1 Acidobacteriota bacterium
GTCGTGATCAGCACGGCAACCAGCAGGGCAGGCATCAGCGACTGTCTCATGATCGTGACTCCTTACGAGTCCTGACGCTCCTGCCGGGCGATGCGGCCGCGGCGGAGTTCCTCGGACAAGCGGGGGATGTTGCCGGCCACTGACCGCAACGACGGATTCCAGCCGAGCGCCCGGGCCCGCGGGCTGCGCACCCGCTGGTCGAGTGCCAGCGCGTCGGCGTACGGCCCCATCTTGGTGCGCGCCTCGGCCAGCGGCACGAAGCGGATGTCGGGCGGATGCGGTCGATGGGCAGCAATCGCGTCGGCGATGGCGCGTACCTGCTCGTCGGCTTCATCGTTGGCGTGGTACACGCCGTGGCCGTCCTCGGCGGTCAGCACGCGGACGTACAGGTCGGCCAGATCGCGGTCGTAGACCAGCGGCCAGTGGTTCTCGCCGGTGCCGACGATGCGCATCAGGCCGTTCTCGGCGTCCTTGAGCATGTCGGCGACGATGCCCTGCGAGCCACCGTAGACCACCCCGGGTCGCACCACGGCCGTGCGCAGCTGACCGCCAGCGGCGTCGAGCACCAGCCGCTCGTGGGCCGGACGCCAGGCCACCAGATCGATCGGCGCGAGCGGCGCCGACTCGTCGACCGCCTCCTGCGTGGCGCCGAGCACCCAGATGCCCGAGGTGTACACCAGCGAGGCGGGCCCGCGGGCGGCGGCATGCTGCGCCAGATCGATCAGCGTGTCGAGTGCAATCCGGTCGATCTCGACGCCCTTCGCGGACCGTTCGAAGGCGGCGTGCACGAAGCCATCGCAGGTCGAGGCCTGCTGCCGCCAGGTGTTCGGATTGCCGAGGGTGCCGAGGGCGGTGTCCACCCCGCGATCGGCAAGGCGGCGGGCCTTCTCCTGGTGCCGGACCAAGGCGACGACTTGATGCGACGCACGTTGCAGTGCATCGACGACCACCGAGCCGATGTAGCCGGTGGCTCCGGTTACGAACACACGCATACGAGCTGTCGCTTTCCTGTGCGCTGACCGGGCCCAGTGACGCCGTGCGGGCGGCCCGCCGGCGACCGCCATGATAGTCCGCTTCGATGGGCGCCCCGAGGCGCGGCCGGGATCATCTTATCCGCGGAGGCCCGCGCGCCTCTCAGATCTCCCACAGACGGGCTCCGTCGTAGCAGGTCATCATCCCGTCGGTGCTGACTTTCAGGACAGGACCGAAACGTCCCGCGGCCTGCGCCGCTGTCGTCCGCGCTCCTTCCGACACCCACGCGTCGCCGATTTCGCCGTGCGGGTGCATCAGGATGGCGCCAGCGGCAATCAGCCGGCCGGCGCGGTCGACCACGGTGGCGCCGTCGAGGCTGGCCAATGCCATCAGCACCGTGTCGTCGACGTCGACCAGGGTGCGGCCGCGCAACAGGTAGTGCAGCGGGCGGCGGGTGCCGTCGCTGTCGCCCCGGACCGACGCCGAAGTGTCGAGCCGGTCGATCGGCGCCACCAGGTGCCCGGCCGCCTCCGCGTCACGCAGCACGACCAGCAGCGCGCCCTGTCGGGCGTCGGCCATGTCGAGCGCGCACTGGAACAGCTTTTCGGCGATCGGCCGCGACCCGACCGCCTTCAGCCAGTGGGCGTACTTGGCCTCGACGTCGAGCAGGTGCCACTCCGCGTTGCGGAAGGTGAACACGTGCGCGCCTTCGGCAAACACCTTGATCTCGTGCGACGGGCTCAGCACGATGCAGGTGTCGCGGCTGCCGAGCGTCGCCGCCGCGTGCTGGCGATACGCCGACGGGCACGGCGAGGTGACCGCCAGCATCGGTTGGATCTCGCGGGCGCGGTGGACGATGTCGATGATGTCGAGCAGCAGCCCGTCCTCGCCGATCAGGAACACCGTCCGCACGCCGTCACACAGGCGATAGAAGCTCTTGACCGCGGTCAGCGGCTGCCCGTAGAGGCGCGCGACCTGGGTGCGCCGGTGCGCCGCCGAATCACCGAGGCAGAGCACACCGGACGAAATTGCCCGGCTCTCGTAACTCGAGAGCGCCGCCACCCGCAGCACCTCGATGCAGCTGGCCAGCCGGTCGGCGCGGCTGCGCTCGATGCCGGCCTGGTAGGGCCGCCGGTCGAGAAAGGCGCCGACGTAACGATCCTCGATCTGCCCCTGGAACAGATCGGCGCGCGCCGCCAGGATCGACGAGTCGAAGATCGCTTCATAGCGCGCCGCCAGGACTTCGCCGATGGCACGCGCCACCCGCAGTTCGTGAGCGGTGAACGGCTGCGTCCGCGGCACGTGCAGGATATGCCGGGTGCCGAACCAGCGCAGCACCAGCTCGCAGGGATCGTCGGTCGGCTCGATCGACAGCTGCCCGATCGACGACTCGGTCAGCGACGCCTCCACCTCGAGGGTCGCGCGGGCCAGGAAGCGCTGTAGGGCGCTCTGGAGCAGGCTGTCGTACAGCGCGCTCGCCGCGAAAGCCGGAGGCAGGGGCATGGACGTCCCTTATCATAAGCGTCCCCATGGCGCGGGCCACCCTGCTCGACTTCTTCCACGACGTCACGCGCCGACGCAGCACCTTCCTGGTGTACGACGACGGCTATCGGACCTGGTCGTATCGCTACGACGAGATTGCCGGCGCCGCCGAACGTCTGGCGGCCGCCCTGCACGCCGCCGGCGTGGTCAAGGGCGAGGCGGTGCTGCTGTGGGGCGAGAACCGTCCCGAGTGGATTGCGGCGTTCTGGGGTTGCTTGCTGCGCGGGATCGTGGTGGTGCCGGTCGACTACCGCTCCGCGCCCGCGCTGGTCGACCGGATCGGCGCGATCGGCGCGGCGCGCCTGCTGCTGGCCGGCGACGACGTCGTCGTCGACGCCGTGAGCCTGGCGGTGCCACGGTGGAGGCTCGCCGACCTGTTGCGCAATCGGTCCGACGCCGCGCCCGGTGGCACCGCCGCGCCGGTGCCGCCAGCGGTCGCCATCACGGCCGACGACACCGCCGAGATCATCTTCACCTCCGGGGCCACCGCCGATCCGAAGGGCGTGATCATCACGCACCGCAACGTGCTCGCCAACATCGTCCCGATCGAGCGCGAGATGACAAAGTATCGGCGCTACATCGGCCCGTTCTCGCCGATCCGCTTCCTGAACCTGCTGCCGCTCAGCCACATGTTCGGGCAGGCGATGGCGACCTTCGTGCCGCCGATGCTCGGCGGCACGGTGGTCTTCATGCGCGGACTTGGCCCCGACGAGATCGTCCGGCAGATCCGCAGCCGGCGCATATCGGTACTGGTGTCGGTGCCGAAGATGCTGGACGTGCTGCGCGAACACGTCAGCCATCGCTTTCCGGAAGTGCAGGCGCCGCGAGTGCCGGGCGAGCGCTGGTATCGCCGCTGGTGGCGCTTCCGTCGCGTCCATCGCGCCTTCGGACTCAAGTTCTGGAGCGCGGTGGTCGGCGCCGCTCCGCTGGACCCGTCGCTGGAGGAATTCTGGGGCGGGCTGGGGTTCCTCGTGGTGCAGGGGTACGGCCTGACCGAGACCGCGCCCATCGTCACGCTGAACCACCCGCTCGACGCCCGTCGTGGCAGCGTCGGCAAGCCGATTCACGGCGTCGAGATCCGGATCGCAGGCGACGGCGAGATCCTGGTGCGCGGCGACAACGTCTCGCAGGGCTACGTCGGGGGTAGTGCCGACACCGCCCGGACGCTCGAGGACGGCTGGCTGCACACCGGCGACATCGGCGGGCTCGACGCTCAGGGCCGGCTGTACATCCAGGGCCGCAAGAAGGAGATGATCATCACGCCCGAGGGCCTCAACGTCTTTCCCGAAGACGTCGAGCGGGCGTTGCTGGCGCGGCCCGGCGTGCGCGATGCCGCGGTGGTCGGCCGGCGCTGGCAGGATGAGGAACGTGTCCACGCGGTGCTCGTACTCGATGACCCGGCGGCGCTGCCGGGCGTCGTGCGCGACGCCAACCTGCAACTCGACGACCACCAGAAGATCCGGAGCGCGTCACTGTGGACCTCGTCGGATCTGCCGCGCACGGACGGCACCCGCAAGCTGAAACGGACCGCGCTGCGGGCGTGGGTCGAAGCCGGCGAACAGCCGCAGGATCCACTCGGCGCCAGCGACGACGGCCTGCTCGCGGTGTTGCGCAGGTTCGCCAAGGGTCGCGACCAGGTCGACGACGCTGTGACGATGGACGAACTCGGCCTGAGCTCGCTGGAGCGCGTCGAGTTGCTGATGGCGCTCGAACAGCAGTTCCAGACCATCGTCGACGAGGGCGCCTTCGCGGCGGCGCGCACGGTCGGCGAACTGCGCGTGCTGGTGGCCGGCGGGAGCGTGCACGGCGCGGTCAGTCACGAGGCCGTCGACGCGGCGGCCGATGCGCGCCCCGAACCGATCGATTTCCCGAGCTGGAATCGGTCGGCTCCGGCGTGGTGGCTGCGCCGCCTCAGCCTGCCGACATGGATCCTGCCGCTCGGCCGCATCTACATCAACCTGAGCGTGGAAGGCCTGGAGCACCTCCAGGGGCTCGAGGGCCCGGTGGTGTTTGCCGCCAACCACCAGAGCCACATCGACACCCCGGCGATCCTGATGGCGCTGCCGGCGCGGTGGCGGTATGCGACGGCGGTGGCAATGGCCAAGGAGTTCTTCCGGGCGCACTTCTTCCCGGAGCAGCACTCGCGAACCGCGCGGTTGACCAACGGCCTGAACTACTACCTGGCGTCTTTGTTCTTCAACGCCTTCCCGCTGCCGCAACGTGAAGCCGGCACCCGGCAGACGTTGCGCTACATCGGGCAGCTGCTCGGCGAGGGTCAGTCGCTGCTGCTCTTCCCCGAAGGCAAGCGGACCACCGCCGGCGAGATCAACCCGTTCCGGGCCGGTGTCGGCATGATCGCCTCGCGGCTGGGCGTGCCGGTGGTGCCGATTCGCCTGATTGGGGCCGACCGGGTGCTGCACCAGACGGCCGGCATGGCCACGCGCGGCCGGGTCACGATCCGGTTCGGCGCGCCGCTGCGGTTGCAAGGCGACGACTACGGGGCGTTGGCCGGTCAGGTGGAAGCCGCGGTCCGGGCCCTGGGCGACCCCCCGCAGGAGGCGTAGCGACGTAGGCGCCGGAGAGGCGTAGCGACGTAGGCGCCGGACTTGTCCGGCGTGCGGCGTGGTAGCCCGTCCGCCTGCAAGGTATGGGACAATGCCTGGTTGGGAGAACTGATTGAGTAAAGACGATCTGATTGATGTGCAGGGCACCGTCTCGGCGGTGCATAGCGGTGGGTTGTATCGGGTGCAGTGCGATTCGGGGCAGGAAGTGCTGGCCCAGCTGAGTGGACGGATGCGCCGGTTCCGCATCAAGGTGGTGCCCGGTGACCGCGTCACCGTCGGCGTCTCCCCGTACGATCCGGTTCGCGGCATCATCACCTTCCGCGTGCGCTGACCCCGCGCCCGCGCTCTCCTCAGTCCGCGAACTCGCGGGCCAGCGCGATCCATTCGCCATCGGGCGCCAGTCGCTGGTACCGCTGCCAGAACGGCCGCGCGTCCTGCGATCGGCCCAGCTTCTCGAAGGCCACGGCCAGGTAGAAACACGCGTCGGCCGAGTCGGCCGCGAGTTCGACCGCGTGCGTGTAACACGCGACCGCCTCGGCATACCGGCCGCCATCGTGGTGGGTGTGCCCGAGGTTGAACCAGCCCTCGAAGGCGTCCGGCGCCAGCCGCACCGCCTGCTCGTAGAGCGCGGCGGCCTCGGGCAGGTGGCCTTCGCCGTAGTGCAGATTGCCAAGGTTGATCAGCGCCGGCACCAGGTGCGGGTCGAAGGCGATCGCCTCGCGATACGCGTCCATCACCTCGGGCAGCACGCGGCCTGGTGCGCCGTCCATTCTCGTCGCCCGCTCGAAGGCCTCCTCGGCCCGTGACGGGTCGACGGGATGTCCGGTCTGATCGGTGCGGGCCGGCCGGGCGCTGTGGGCCGAGAGCGCGACCACCCGCGTCCGGGCGCCCTCGCCACGCGAGGCGGCGCCGTCGAAGAGCGTCAGCTGCCCTTGCCGCTGGGCGAGCAGGCTGCGGACGACGGCCTTCAGCGTCAGTCCCCGCTCGAGTGCCTCGTGCACGGCTCGCAGCGTCGACAGGTCGGCGAACGAATACCAGATCTCGCCCTGCTCGCGGGTCGGCAGCACCAGGCGCCACTGCGCCAGCGACCGCAGCTGGTCGTCACGCAGGGCTGGAAAGCGCGTCCGGACCACGCGCGACGGCACCCGGTCGTCGGCCATGCCGGCAGCGTAGCACTAGGAGTATCCTCTGCCGCATGCTGCTTGCCGGCGACCTTGGTGGCACTAAGACGTTGCTCGGGTTGTTCCGTCCCAGCGCGGGACGTCCCGACCTGCTCGACGTGCGGGAGTACACCACGCTGGACTTTCCCGGCCTGTCGGCGATGCTGTCGGCGTTTCTCGGCGCCACCAGCGTCCGGCCGCAGGAAGTGCAGGTCGCCTGCGTCGGCGTCGCCGGGCCGAACATCAAGCAGGTGGCCCGCCTGACCAACGTGCCGTGGGCCATCGACGGGCGCGAGCTGATGGCCAGCACCGGCATCCGTCGCGCCTGGATCCTGAACGACGTGGAAGCGATGGCCTACGGAGTGCCGGCGCTGCGTCCCGACGAGCTGCACATGCTGCAGACCGGCGAGTACAACGCCGACGGCAACGCCTGCCTGATCGCCGCCGGCACCGGGCTGGGGCAGGCGATGCTGGTCCGTCAGCACGGCCGGCTGATGCCGTCGCCATCCGAAGGCGGGCACGCCGACTTCGCCGCGCGCACGCCGCGCGAGATCGCGCTGCTGCAGTTCCTGACCGCACACTACGGCCGCGCCAGCTATGAGCACGTCGTCTCGGGCCGCGGCTTCATCAACCTGCTGCGCTTCGTCAGTGACGAGACCTCGCCGCTCCTGCGCCGCTACGACGAAACCGAGCTGCCGGCGGTGGTCAGCTCGAAGGGGCTGGAGGGTACCGACCCGCACTGCGTCGAGGCGCTGCAGCTGTTCGTCGAGATCTACGGCAGTTGTGCCGCGAACCTGGCGCTGCAATGCGTGGCGACCGGCGGTGTGTTCCTGGGTGGCGGCATCCCGGGCAAGATCCTGACGGCCTTCGACCACGCGGGATTCCTCGAGGCGTTCCGCACCAAGCCGCCGATGGCTGCGTTGCTCGGTCGAATGCCGGTCCAGATCGTGCTCAATCGCCAGACCGGCCTGCTCGGCGCCGCGGTGTACGGCGCGAGCCTCATCGGCTGAGCAAGACAGCGTCGGCCCGCCCGGAGATAGGCCTTCAGCCTGCGGTGTCCGTCGGACAAGTCCGACGCCTACGACCTCTCCCGCGTGAGCCCTGGACCCTGAGCCCTGAGCCCCTCAGGGCATCATCATCGCCAGCGCCCGCGCGTCGGCGGGTCGTTCGGCCGCGACCGGCAACAGGGTCTGCGCGATCATGTCACTGAACGCTGACGGAATTTCCGGACGCATGATCGAGAGGGGCTGTGGCGTGACCCGCAGCATCGCGCCGAGCAGCTGCGGCAGCGAGCTGTCGAGAAATGGTGGCGAGCCCGAGGCCATCAGGTAGACCAGGGCGCCGACGGTGAACAGGTCGCCGGCCACCGATGGCGGCTCACCCATCAGCACCTCGGGAGCGACGAACGGCAGCTCCGAGTGCCGCAGGTCGCCGCCGCGCAACGCCGCGACGCTCAGCGTGCCGAGCAGGTCCTCGACCTGTCCGATTCCGCCCGACGACACCAGCAGCCGCTCGCCGTCGTCGTCATGCGTCAGCCGCGTCGTCGCCGGAGTGATGCCGCAGATCAGGGCGCCGCGGCGATGCAGCGCCACCACCGCGTCGATCAGTTGCGACGACAGCCGCTCGAGCACCGGCCACGGCAGCGGCCCGTCGGCGCTGAGCCGCTCGGCCAGGCTCGGGCCCTTGACCAGATCGGTGACCACATAGACGAAGCCTGGCAGTTCGCCGAAGTCTCGGACGTGCAGCACACTGGGGTGCGTGACCTGCATGGCGCGCGCCTCGCGGATGAACCGCTCCCGCGCCGCGTCCCAGTCGGCCACGGCCTCACGCGGCAGGACGCGAATCGCCACCGGTGCATCCAGCCCGCGGTGCGTGCCAAGATAGACTTGGCTGCCGAGACGCCCTGGCGCCAGCAGCGGGCCGAGGTCGTAGCCGTGAATCTCCGGGACGACCGCGACGCGCGGTCCGGCGGCCACCGGATCGCAGGGCGCGTCACGCAGCGCCGCCGAAAGGGCTTCCATCGACGCCGGGCGCTGCGCCTTGTCCTTGCTGAGCCCTTGCATCACCAACGCCTCGAGGGCGGGCGGGATGTCCGGCACCAGTTCGCGCAGCGGCTGCGGATCGCGCAGCAGGTGCTTGGTGATCACCACGAACGGGTCGTCGTGCTCGAACGGAGGGCGGCCGGTGAGCAGTTCGTAGAGCATCGCGCAGAAGCTGTAGATGTCCGAACGCGCGTCGACCTGCTCACCCCGCAGTTGCTCGGGCGAGGCGTAGGCGACGGTGCCGAGAAACTGCCGCTCCATCGTCAGCTTCAGCGCGCCGGCAATCTCCCTGACGTTGACCAGCCCGAAGTCGACCACCTTGTAGACGAACTGGCCCGAAACGTATTCGTGTCCGACGACGTTACCGGGCTTGAGGTCACGGTGGATCACGCCGGCATCGTGCGCCAGCTGGAGCGCACTGCAGAGCGAGCAGGCGATGTCGAGCACCTCCGGCACCGGTAGCCGACGGTCGACGGCCAGCCGCTGCAGCAGGCTCGGGCCGTTCAGGTACTCCATGACCAGGAAGGGGTGCCCCTGATCGTCGACGTCGTAGTCGAGCACGCCGACGATGTGCGGATGGCGCAGCTGAGCCGCGGCCCTACTTTCGCGCAGGAAGCGCTCCCGCAGGGACTCGTCGTCAGGGGTGCTCAGGACCTTGATCGCCACCTCGTCGCCGAGCAGCGTGCGACGGGCCCGGTAGACGGCGCCCATGCCGCCGCGGGCGAGCAGTTCGAGGATCTCGTAGCGGTTGTCGAGGATCGCGCCTGGCGTGAGCACGAGGCGGACGCTCCTTGGTAAGGGTGGCCGGGCAGCAGTCGTAGATGGTAGCAGAGGCTCATGTTGCGCATCCTGCCGGTTCTCGTACTCTGTCTTGCGTCCCTCGCCCCCATGACCCGTGATGCCCAGACGTCCCGCACCGGCGCGGGCACCCAACCTGCCGCAGCGGACGCGGCGATCACCTACACGCTGCGCTTCGACCAGGCCACGGCCCACTACGTCGACGTCGAGGCGAGTTACCCGACCGGCGGGCAGCCTCAGGTCGAGCTGATGATGGCGGTGTGGACGCCGGGCTCGTACCTGGTGCGCGAGTACTCGAGACACGTCGAGGCAATGACGGTGACCTCGCCGTCGCCCGTCGCGTCGCCGGTCAAGTCCCGGAAGAACCGCTGGACTGTACAGACCGGCGGCGCCCCACGGGTGACCGTCCGCTACCGCGTCTATGGGCGCGAGATGTCGGTGCGCACCAACTGGATCGAATCGCGCTTCGCCCTGATCAACGCCGCGCCGACCTTCATCACCCTGGTTGACGGCCTGCAGCGCCCCCACCACGTGTCGCTGTCGCTGCCCGAGGGCTGGACCAGCAGCATGTCCGGGCTGCCTGACGAGCCCGGGCGCCCCCACAGCTACGTCGCCACCGACTTCGACACCCTGGTCGACAGTCCGCTGGTCGCAGGCGACCTCGCGGTGTACGAGTTCGAGGTCGGCGGTACGCCGCACTATCTGGTCAACATCAACGAGAACGGGTCGTGGGACGGCGTCCGCGCCGCCGCCGACGTGCAGCGGATCGTGCGCGAGCAGGAGAGGCTGTGGGGCAGCCTGCCGTACCAGAAGTACGTGTTCTTGAACGCCATCACCGAGGCCTCGGGCGGACTGGAACACCGCAATTCGACGATGCTGATGACCAGTCGCTGGGCGATGGGCACGCGTGAGGGCTACCTCGGCTGGCTCAACCTGGTCAGCCACGAACTCTTCCACGCCTGGAACGTCAAGCGGCTGCGGCCGGCGGCGCTCGGACCGTTCGACTACGAGCAGGAGAACTACACGCCGAGCCTGTGGGTCGCCGAGGGCCTGACCTCGTACTACGGCGACCTGCTGGTGCACCGCGCCGGGCTGTCGACGCCCCAGGAGTACCTGGCTCTGGTGAGTGCCGAAATCCGCAGCCTGGAGACCACGCCGGGGCGGCTGGTGCAGCCGGTCACCCAGGCCTCGTACGACGCCTGGATCAAGCACTATCGACAGGACGAGAACTCGCCCAACACGTCAGTCAGTTATTACACGAAGGGGGCGGTGATTGGCGCACTGCTCGACGCGCGGATCCGCGCCGCGACTCACAGCCGGCGCTCGCTCGACGACGTGATGCGGCTGGCCTACCAGCGGCATGCCGGTGCACGTGGGTACACCGAGCCGCAGTTCCGTGCGGTGATCAGCGAAGTCGCCGGCATCGATTTCGCGCCAGTGCTGACCCGCGTCCTCGACACTACCGAGCCGCTCGACTACGCGCCGCTGCTCGACGCGTTCGGGCTGTCGTTCGTGCCGGGCGACAGCCGGGCGACCCGCGGCTGGCTCGGCATCACCACCCGCGCCGAGGCCGGACGTCTGGTCGTGAGCCAGGTACGCCGCGACACGCCGGGGCTGGCTGCCGGCGTCAGCGTCGACGACGAGATTCTCGCGGTCGGCGACTATCGCGTGCGGCCCGATCAGTGGGAGAGACGGCTCGACCAGTACCCACCGGGCACGACGGCGACCCTGCTGGTGGCCCGGCGCGAGCAACTGATGCGGCTGGACGTGACCTTCGGGCAGGAGCCCGGCAACGAGTGGCGATTGCAGCCGCGGGCCAGCAGCAGCGACGCGCAGGTCGCCGCGCGCGAGGCGTGGCTGAGCGCCAGCGGCGACGCTACTGCTGCGCCGTCCGCACGTTGAGCCACAGTGACAGCCCGTAGTAGTAGACCGGGTAGATCAGCCCGCTCCACAGCAGCCAGGCCGGCACGTCCGGCAGCCACCAGATCGTCAGCAGCACCTGCGCTGCCCAGATGGCGCCGAGCCCGATCGAGGTCTTCATCAACGTCACCGTGCGCGACGGGTAGACATAGCGGAGCGGCACGAACACCAACACCGCCAGCACCAGCACCGTCACGGTGGTGGTCGGCCGCGACCAGCCCCACGCCAGCGCGTAGACGGCGATCACGTTCCAGTAGGACGGCCAGCCGGTGAAGTAGTAGTCCAGCGTCTTGGCGTGCAGGTTGGCAAAGCCGAGGCCGCTGGCGATGAGCGCGGCGGCCACCGCGCCCAGCCCCGAGGCACCGCCGAGGTAGCCCTCTTCCCAGAGAATGGCCATCGGCACGAACACGTAGGTCAGGAAGTCGACGATGTCGTCGAGGCGAGCGCCGTCGATCCAGGAGGCATGGCGTCGGACGTCGGCCGCACGCGCGGCAAAGCCGTCGGTGGCGTCGACGAACACCGCCACCGAGAGCCACAGCAGCGCAGTGCGCGGCTGGTGGTCCCAGGCGCTGCGCAGGGCCAGCCACGCGAGCAGCGCGCCCGACGCCGTGTAGGCGTGCACGAGAAGAGCCGCGCCGCTGCGGACCTGGGACATGGCAGGCGACCCGCCGCCGGCGGACCGGGCGGCGCGGTCGGGCGGCTCTAGATGGCGGCCATTCGCCGGTCGAGTTCGGCGAGCGCCGCCTCGAGCTGCGTCCTGCGGATCGGGTGCGTCGCCGGCGTCAGCTGCCGCGTCAGTTCCGACTTGGCGAGGCGCAGCGACTCGCGCGCCCTCAGCTTCTCGGGATCGACGCCGGCCGCGAGTCCGCGTCGCCGCTTCTCGTGCTCGCGAGCATCGAGTTGTTCCTGCAATCGGGCTTCGGCATCGACGAGCCCTTCCCCAGCGTCACTCATTTGAAGCGTCTCCTCTTGACTGTCGCCAACCTTGGCCCGCAGTCAACGTGACAGCATAGCCAAAAAAGGCGAAAGTACGAAGAGACTTGGCTTTCCCCTCGGTGTTTCACCCGGTCGTCCAACGCTGGTTCGCCGACGCCTTCGCCACTCCGACCGCGCCGCAGGCTCAGGGCTGGCCGGTGATCGCCAGTGGCGAGAGCACCTTGCTGCTGGCGCCGACCGGCAGCGGCAAGACCCTGACCGGCTTTCTGTGGGCGATCAACCGGCTGATGTTCGAGCCGCCGCCCGCCACCCGGGAGCGATGCCGCGTGCTGTACATCTCGCCGCTCAAGGCGCTGGCGGTGGACGTCGAACGCAACCTGCGCGCGCCGCTGGCCGGCATCAGCCGGTTGGCGCGTGAGGGCGACCTGCCGCACCACCTGCCCGAGGTCGCGATACGGACCGGCGACACGCCACCGGCCGAGCGCGCGAAGTTCCAGCGGCGGCCGGCCGACATCCTGATCACCACCCCGGAGTCGCTGTACCTGCTGCTGACCTCCAACGCCCGCGAGGTGTTGCGCAGCGTGCACACGGTGATCCTCGACGAGATCCACGCGCTGGTTGCGACCAAGCGCGGCGCCCACCTGGCGCTGTCGCTGGAGCGGCTCGAGGCGATCGCGCACGGTCCGATCCAGCGCATCGGCCTGTCGGCCACGCAGCGGCCGCTCGACGAGGTCGCGCGCTTCCTCGGCGGAGCGACGGGCGTAGCCGCGCGACGAGAAGAGCCCGTAGCCGCGGGACTTGTCCCGCGGGAAGCGTCGGACAAGTCCGACGCCTACGCCTCAGTGACCGCGTCGGACGAGTCCGACGCCTACGCCTCAGCCCGGCGAGTGACCCCACGGGACGGGTCGGCGGAGGTCCACGAGGAGTTCACGGCGCACGGCCAGCCGACCTACCGTCCGGTCGCGATCATCGACGCCGGCCGCAAGCGCGAGCTGTCGCTGCGGATCGAGGTGCCGGTCGAGGACATGGCGCGGCTGACCCAGGCCGTTGCGATCCCGAGCGGCGCCGCCTCGCAGGCGCCGACCGCGCCGTCGATCTGGACGGCGATCCATCCGCGGCTGCTCGAGGTCATCCTCGCCCACACCTCGACGCTGATGTTCGTCAACAGTCGACGGCTCGCCGAGCGGCTGGCCGCGTCGCTCAACGAACTGGCCGGCGAGACCCTGGTGCGCGCGCATCATGGTTCGCTCGCCCGTGAGCAGCGGGTCGACATCGAAGACGCGTTGAAGTCGGGACGGCTGCGCGGCCTGGCCTGCACCTCGTCGCTGGAACTCGGCATCGACATGGGCGCGGTCGACCTGGTGATCCAGATCGAGGCGCCGCCGTCAGTCGCCAGTGGCCTGCAGCGGATCGGCCGCGCCGGGCATCGCGTCGACGCGGTCAGCGCCGGACTGATTTTTCCCAAGTACCGCGGCGATCTGCTGGCCTGTGCGGCCGCCGTGCGGGCGATGCGCGAGGGACGCGTCGAAGCGACCCGGATGCCGCGCAATCCGCTCGACGTGCTGGCGCAGCAGATCGTCGCGATGGTCGCGATGGACGACTGGGACGTCGACGCCCTGTACGCCCGCGTCTGCCAGGCGGCGCCGTTCGCATCGCTGTCCCGGCCGATCTTCGACGGCATCCTCGACATGCTGTCGGGACGCTACCCGTCCGACGAGTTCGCGGAACTGCGCCCGCGCCTGACCTGGGATCGGGTCGGCCAGAAGGTCAGCACCCGCGAGGGCGCCAGGCGCGTGGCCATCGCCAACGCCGGGACGATTCCCGACCGTGGTTTGTACGGCGTGTTCCTCGCCGGCTCGGGCCAGGGCACCTCGCGGGTCGGCGAACTCGACGAGGAGATGGTCTTCGAGAGCCGCGTCGGCGAGACCTTCCTGCTCGGCGCCTCGACCTGGCGCA
>JACDAO010000091.1 GCA_013695405.1 Acidobacteriota bacterium
ATCAGCCATCAGCTATGAGCCGTGAGCCGTGAGCCCCGGGCCGGCGTCACCCCGTGAGCGTGACCAGATGCGTCGTGGTGGCGCCGTGCACAACCGACAGCGGGATGCTGGTGTCGAAAGTCGCCAGGCAGCCCTCGTACCTGACCGCGAGCGCGAGCAGGTAGACGTCGGTGACCAGGCGGTGGGTCAGGGTCGCGTGCGGGGTCAGCAGGTCGGGGTCGAGCAGGCTGGCGTCGCCCGGCCAGAAGACGTGGCCGGCAGTGCGGGTGAATGCCGCCAGATGCTCGCGCGTTGTCGATGCGGTGAGCGCGGCCGCGTGGTAGGCGGGGTTGGCGAGGATGCGGATCGCCCCGTTCTCGGTGATCGGCGTGGTTGCCCAGCCGTGCTCGCGCGCCGAGGCGAACCAGTTGTGGGCGGCGTCGTGATGCACGTGGTCGGCGTCGAACAGCGCCACCAGCACGTTGACGTCGAGCAGCGCCACGCGCCGCATCACGCGTCGTCGCGGAGCTGGTTCACCAGGGCCATGGTTGGTCGACGGCTGCCCGTTGGACGGGCCGGCAACAGCGGCACGCCGTTGCGAGACGAGGTGCGCGGGCGCGCCTCGAGTGCCTGACGGACCAGTTCCGAGATGACCCGGCCGGCGGTGGTGCCACGCGCCGCCGCAAGCTCCCTCGCCGCCTCCATCAGGTCGTCATCGAGGTCGAGGGTGGTTCGCATGATTCTGGGCGGAGCATCACGCATCACGCATCAGATGTCAAGCGGCTGGGCTTGGGTCCGGGGCTTGGGGGGACCGGGGCCTGGGGCTGGATGCTGGGGCTCAAGGGATCGTCAGCGGCCGGAGGTCAACCCTTCGAACGAAGATCTCGGCGCCTTCGGACTGGATCATGATCCGGCCGCGGCTCAGGGTCGGGGCGGTGCCGACATTGACGACGACGTCGTTGAGGATGTTGGTGATGCGGTCTGGCTCGACGACGATCTCCAGCCGGTTCCACTCGCCGGCCGGGCGCTCGACGTCGCGCGCGCCGCGGTAGCCGAGTCGGTCCGTCCAGTCCGGGTCGCGTCCCCACCAGTTGATGCGGTCGCCGTTGCGGTGCACGCGGGGTGTGCCCTTCGGGTCGTAGACCCATTCGCCGTCGCGGTCGGTGCTGATTGTCGCGGTCATCTCGGGCCAGCGGCGCGTGCCGTCGGCGTCGTGCCCGGCGACCATCAGGAAGTCGCCGATCCCGCCTTCGATGATCTGCGCTTCGATCGACTGCATCCACGGGCCGTTGAACGTCGCGCCGGTGTTGCCGTCGGCGCCCTGGCAGTGCACCAGCACGCCGCTGTCACGCGCCCGGCTGACCCGCGGCGGCCAGGTCTGCGTGCCCCAGCGGAATTCGACGGTCAAGCGATAGGAGGTGAACTCCTGCTCGGTGGTGATGCCGCCAAAGGTCTGTCCGCTGATTCGGATGGCCGGGGCGCCGTCGACGTCGGGCACTACCGTGAACACTTTGTCGGGGTCGGCGCGGTGGTCGTCGACCAGCCAGGTGTGGAAGTTCGACAGATCCTTGCCGTTGAACAGGCGGATGAGCGCGGGCTCCTGCGCCGAGGCGACGGCAGGACAGAGCGTGGTCATTGCGACGACCAGATGCAGCAGCGCGAGCAGGCGGGTCAGAGCAGGCAACAGGGTTCTCGTTTCGGCGAGGGGACGATGTGCATGGTGACACAGGGTGCGTGGGGCGATGGCCCGCACCGGGCCGTCTCACGCGCGTTGCCTCGGCAATCACTCCCGGGCGGCGAACCCGTGCAGTTCCGCACAGCGGCGACAGCGGCGCTTCAATGAGGCCGCGGTTCTTCCAACCGCGGAGACATCGGGCACTGGCCAGCTGAAGGTAGCAGCGAAGAAGAAGCGCGGGGCTTTTCCTCTCGAGGAGTTCGGCCGTCGTCGTCCGCGCCCCCCGCCGCTCGGCGAGCAGGCCGAACCGGGGTGAAAGCGCTCCTCACGCATCGACCGGCTACGACGCCAGCGGACCGGCGACGTCCTTCCAGGTCACGACCTTGCCGTGGACAATCGCCTGGTGGCCCATGATCGCGGTCAGCGCGCCGGTCGCCCCGATCATCACGTCGGCGGGATTGGGCGCACCCGTGCGGATGGTGTCGAAGAACGCGCGCATGTGCTCGTGCGGAGACTCTTCGACCTTGGGCGCCAGTTCGCGGGGCGGCGCCCCGCCGTCCAGTGCATACACGCTGGTGTCGCCCATCAGGTCGACCGCGCCTTTCTGCCCGTACACGTGGACGAACTGCCCGCCGCCCGGCAGGCCTGGCGGGTGGAAGACCATCTGGGTGAAGTACAGCTTCACGCCGTTCGCATAGTCGTAGCTCAGGGTGTAGCCGTCCATGATCGACCGTCCTGGCGGGTCGTCCTTGTAGAACAGGATGCCACCGAAGCCGGCCGCCTTGACCGGCGTCGCCCCGACCGCCCAGTTGCAGAGATCGAGGTTGTGGACGGACATCTCGATCAGGTACCCACCCGATTTCTCGACGTCGAAGAACCACTCGGCGGAGGAGCCGCTGTGGCTCAGGTCGCGGTCCATGTGCCGCTGGGCCTTGACCATCAGCACGTCGCCGATCTCGCCGGCCCGGATCTTCTTGACGGCATCCCCGAGTCGCCGGTACGAGCGCAACTGCTGGCCCACCACGAAGACGCGGTTTGACGCCTTGACGGCCTTGACGACGGCCTGCACCGTCTCCGGCGTGATCGCCACGGGCTTCTCGCAGTACACATGCTTGCCGGCCTGCAGCGCAGCGATCGCCATCTCGGCATGCAGGAACGGCGGCGTCGCAATCACGACGGCTTCGATGTCCTTGCGGTCGAGGACGCGCCGGTAGTCGGCCACGGTCGCTGGCGTGTCGCGCGCGGCCACAGTCGCGGCCGCCGCGAGGCGTTCCGCGTTCGTATCGCACAGCGCCGCCACGGTGCCGTGCTCGAGGACGCTCCGGAGGTCGGCGGTGCCGCGTCCGCCCGTGCCGATGACTCCGGTCATCACCTTGCCCGACTGCGCCTGAAGGCCGCCGGACCACGCCAGCCCGGCCGCCGCCGTCGACGACGCCAGGAAGTCCCGCCTGTTCACCGTTGCCATGCTTGCTCCTTGTCAGTGTGGGTCACGCCCGGTCCGGCAGGGCCTGTAGCCCCCGGATCACCGTGTCGACGTACTCGCGCGCCCGCCGGGCCAGCGCATCGACACCGTCCGCGGTCGCCGGCCGCGCCGTCAGCGGCTCGAAGACGTTCTCGCACGCCAGCGGCATCGTCAGTCCGGTGCGCATCACCGGGCGAAGCAGGCGATAGTGATCGATCTCGCCGAAGCCCGGCCCGCAGTCCTCGTCCTTCGGGACGTCGCGGTGGTCCTTGATCGCGAAGGCGCGGATGTCACGCCAGCAGGTCGCGATGTCGGCAATCGGGTCGTGGCCCTCGTAGTCCATCACGTTGCCGGCGTCGTAACACAACTGCACGCCCGGGTCGGCCACCTCGCGCAGGATCTTCGAACAGTCGGCGCCAGTGGCGGTGTTGCCGCCATGCTGCTTGATCAGCACGGTCACACCGGCCTGTCGCGCCAGCGGGCCGACCGTGCGCAGGGTGGCGACCACGCGCTCGTACTCGCCGGGCCTGGTCCGCCCGAACGTCAGCAGGAAGGGGATGCCGGCGGCTGCCGCCTGGGCGATGCGGAGGGTGTGGGCACGGGCCGCGTCGGGCTCTTCGAGGAACACCGTCGAGAACATCATCACCGGGGTCAGCCCGTGATCGTGACTGCGCGCGGTCAACGCCTTGGCGTCCGCCGGCGGCGCGTCGACGCGCAGCACCGGCGCGGTCTGTCCGCTGGCGCCGACGTGCGTGACGCCCCACGCGACGTGGGCGTAGCCGGCGCTGGCGATGCCCCGCAA
>JACDAO010000118.1 GCA_013695405.1 Acidobacteriota bacterium
TCGATCGCCACCGGCGTCGCGGTCGGTTTCACGCTGGTCGTCTTCGCGCTTGGAGGAATCAGTGCCGCCGTCGGCCGGCCACCGCCTGGCGGGCAGGTGCTGCCCTGGATTGGCGCGGTTCTCTACCTCGGCACGCTGGTGGTGTACCTGCTGGTGATCGGGCGCTACCGCCTGCTCGAGTCGGACCTCAGGGTGCGACGCAACGTGCAGTACCTGGTCATCAGCACAGCCTGGACGCTGCTGATCTGCGCGGCCGGTCTGTGGTTCTGGTGGCTGATGGTGCACATCGAGCTGCCACTGCCGCACGTCCGGCTGACCGGCCAGGCGATCGAGGTGCTGCCGACGGCGATCGATCCGGAGCGGCGGGCCCTGATCGACAAGGGCGTGCTGATCGCCGCCGCGGTGGTGTTTGCGTACGGCTTCAGGGCGCTGCTCAAGCGCGGCCATCGCTTTCTCGCCGAGCAGTACTACCAGGAGGGCTACGACTACCGCCGCGCCAGCCGCGAGTTCAGTGACGTGATGGGGCCGCGGATGGATCTCGACGGCCTGGCCGACGGGCTGTTGACCGTCCTCGACCGCCTGATGCCGGTCAAGCGCGCTGGGGTCGTGTTCGTGCAGGGGAACCGTCTGATCAGCTCGAGGCGATCAATCGGGTTCGAGACCGGTGACTGGGACATCTTCTGCAGCGGCTGCGTCGACGAGGCGGTCGCCGTCCTGAAAGGTGCACGCGGCACCGAACTCGACACCGAGTATGCGCCGCCGCGGTTACGCCTGTCGCTGCGCCGTGCCGAGATCCACCACCTCTACCCGATCGGCGGCCACAACGAGTTGCGCGGCGTGCTGTTCATCGGGGAAAAGCTCTCGGAGTCGGCCTACACCGCGGACGATTTCGCCTTCCTCGGGGTGATGGCCGGCCAGGCGGCGCTGCTGGTGGAGAACGCCTTCCTGTACGAGAACCTGGCCGCGCAGGCGCGGGTCCGCCAGGAGCTCGCGATCGCCCGGCGGATCCAGCTCGAGTCGCTGCCGCAGCGGGCGCCGCGGGTGCCGGGGCTCGAGATCGCCGGCACGTCGCTGCCGGCGCAGGAAGTCGGAGGCGACTACTTCGACTATCTCGGCGGCGCCGACGGCCAGGTCACCGTGATGATCGGCGACGTCAGCGGCAAGGGCACCTCGGCGGCCCTGTACATGTCCAAGCTGCAGGGCATCATCCGGTCGCTGCACGGCTTCGGCCTGACGCCGCGGCAGCTGTTCGTCCGCACCAACGAGCTGCTGGGGCACGACATGGATCGGCGCGCCTTCGTCACCGTGCTGGGCGCCTTCTTCGACACCACCACGCGGACGCTGGTGCTGGTGCGGGCCGGCCACCTGCCGTTGCTGCACTATCACGCCGCGACCGGCGAGGTGACCCGCTGGCTGCCGCGCGGGCTGGGGCTCGGGCTGACCCAGCGCGTGCTGTTTGCGACCGAACTCGAGGAGTGCCGTATCCCCTATGCTCCCGGTGACGTGTTCCTGTTCGTCACCGATGGCATCACCGAGAGCCACGACCCGTCCGGCGACGACTACGGCGAGGACCGGCTGGTGGCGAGCCTCTCGACGCTGGCCGCGGCGCGGACGCCAGTCGAGACGATGCTGGCCGCGATCAATCGCAGCGCTTCGGAGTTCGCCGCCGGTGCGCCGCAGCACGACGACCAGACCGTGGTCGTGATCCGCGCGCTGTAGCCGCCGGCGCGTAGGGATGGTGTCGCCGTCCGGCGGCTACGGGATGTTGCCGATGACCAGCGGGCCGATCCGGTTGGCCACCGCCACCGGCAGCTTCTTCCACAGCTCGATGGCCATCCCGAACTTGCCGCTGCCCGGGCTCTGGTCGGGCAGCGCCGCGCGCGTAATCAGGGCGTACTCCCAGTGCAGCGGCACCGGCTCGGCCTTCCACTGCTTCTTGAAGTGGAACGTGCCCTCGCCGGGCGTCGACCGGCCGAAGTCGAAGACGCGCCCGCCCTGCCCGATCACCTCTTTCAGCATGTGCCAGTAGAGCAGCATGTTCGGGTTCAGCTGCCGGGCCTCGCGCAGCGCCGACGCCCACGGGACCTCGACCCGATTGCGATGCTCGACGGTCAGCGACGCCGCGACCGGCTGGCCCTCGTGATTGACGACGTGCAGCGCGGCGCGGCTGCCGCAGGCTCTCAGCACCGCGGCGAAGAAGCGCGGCGGATACACCGGCGTACCCAGGTCGCGCATGTTGACGCTGAAGACCTTGTAGAAGGCGTCCAGCAGCTCGACGCCACCGGACTGCGCGGTCAGCCCACTCTTCTCGGCCTTGCGAATCTGGTTGCGGACCTTGTTGTCCAGCGCGGTCCACTGCGCATCCACGCTCTCACTCAGCGCCAGCAGCATCGTCACCTTGTGCTGGCGGACCGGTGCGTCGGGCAGCTGACGGGCGACGTGGCGGAGCTCGACGTGCGAGGCACCGCGGGCGCGGGCCAGCCGTGCAGCCTCGGCCATCAGCGCCGGCGCGACCTCGGGACCGTCGGCCAGCACGCCACCGTAGTTGACGAACGGCAGCGAGCAGCAGAAGTGCCCGAACAGCCGGCTGCGGAAAGCCACCAGCGGCAGCACACCGGTCACGCGCGCGCCGTCGCGCACCGCCAGGTAGATCGGCTCGTGGCCGAACACCGGGCCGAACACGTCGCGCCAGTTCCACTCGTGGTAGACGGTGGCCGCCGGATGCGCCGCGACGTAGGCGTCCCAGTCACCGCGGGAGGTTTCGATAGTGATCTGCAGAGCCATGGTGTGCTTCAGGCGCGCACGACGTGATGCCGACCACGGCAGTACGGTCGCGAATGCGTGTCAGGATGCTCATCGCGGGTCGAGGATCCGTGCCGGCGCCTGCCGCCAGAGGAACGCTCTAGGCTATCAGACGGTCGTCTCCACGAGCCACCCGTTAACCATTCCACGCGTCAGCCGTTGACCTGAATGGAAGCAGGCACCGGGCAGGGCCGCACGGCGCGGCCCCGGTGCTGGCGAGGTGCTCGTCATGGAAGATTTGACTCCCGTCCTCATCGTCGCCTGTGTGTTCGGTGCCTTCAGCTTTCTTGCCTGGGTATTCGTCGACGGCGCTCGTCGGCGCCGCCAGCTGCAGGTCACGGCGGAGTTCCACAACAAGTTGCTCGAGCGGATGACCAACGCCCGCGAGATGGCCGAGTTCCTCGACACCCCTGGCGGGATGCGCTTCGTCGACTCGATCTCGATGGAGCGGACGCATCCGGCGCAACGCATCCTCCGGGCGGTGCAGGTTGGCATCGTCGTGTGCGCGGCGGGAATCGGTTGCCGGGTCATTGGCGCCCAGGGCCAGCTGCTGGAGCCCGAAGCGATCGAGGGCTTCGCCATCCTCGGCATCATGCTGCTGAGCGTCGGCATCGGCTATCTGGTCTCGGCTGGCGCGTCGTTCGTGCTGGCACGCACGCTCGGCATCCACGGGCCGATCTCGGAGTCGGCACGCTGATCCAGCGCCACCGCCCTGCGCGAGGCCACCTGCCGTGGATCTGATGACTGCCCGCGCCATTGCCGCAGACCTGCGCGAGGTGCGCCAGAGCACGCACCTGAGTCTGGACGAAGCGGAGTTCCGGGCCTTCTACGATCAGACGGCGACCGCGTTGCGCGGTTACCTGCGTCGCAGCCTGCATACCGACGCAGTTGACGACGCGGTACAGGAGGCCTACCTGCGACTGCTGCGGACGCCACATGCAGCCCTGCCACAGGACGAGCGTCGCGCGTACCTGTACCGAATCGCGACCAATCTGGTCACCGACCAGTGGCGGCTTCGGAAGACACGTGGCAACGGCGACGCGAGCCCGACGCCCGACGATCTGCCGGCGCGAGTCGCCCCGCCGGGCCAGCAGATCGACATGCATCGGGCGCTCGGCCGCCTGCGCGTGCAGGAGCGGACGATGCTGTGGCTCGCGTACGTGGAACAGGCCAGCCACCGCGAGATTGCCGCGGCACTCGAAGTCAAGGAAGGCAGCGTGCGGGTGCTGCTGTCCAGAGCCCGTCGCAAGCTCGCCGGATTGCTCGGGTTGCAGCCCCTGAGGAGGACGCCGTGAACAACGACCCCTGCC
>JACDAO010000138.1 GCA_013695405.1 Acidobacteriota bacterium
GTTGACCGAGCGTGAAAAGCACCGCCGTCACCGCTGCGCCGGTCGTCACATCGCGCCAGCGCAGACGCACGTCGGGCAGGAAACGGAACAGCAGTGCGAACAGCCCCGTCGTCACCACCAGCGACACGAGCGTGCTGGCGACCTTCCATAGCGACGAACTGGATGGGGAGAGGTCGAAGAGCCAGGTGTTGAGCGCCGCCAGCGCTGCCGTCACAGAAAGCGACACCAGCAGCAGAAAGCCGATCGCCACCACCAGTCCGAACGAGCGCAGCCGGTTCATCACGAACGCTCGTACGTGCCCGCTTGGTCTGGGCTTGACCCGCCAGATCGTGTTCAGCGCCACCTGCAGCTCGAGGAACGCGCCGGTAGCGGCGACGAGGAAGGTGATGCCTCCGACTACTGTAGCGAGGATGCCGGCGCGGCGTTGGCTGGCGCCCTCGAGAAGGCTGTGTACGGCGAGCGCGCCCTCGCGTCCGACGAGATGATCGAGCTGCCCGACGATCTCCCCGCGCACAGCCTCGGCACCGAACACCATCCCTGCGATTGCTGTGGCGACAAGCAGGATCGGCGCGATCGCAAACAGCGTGTAAAAGGCGAGCGACGCGCCGAGGCGGGTGCAGTCATCGTCCCACCAGGCCCGAGCTGCGGATCCGATCAGTCGCAGGATCACCGGCTGGCGCATCACCCTCGATTATGACGCACACTGGATCCCGGCCGCTGTTCAATCATGAATGGTCGCGCCGGCCTTTGCGCGTTGGAGTCGACGCTGAAAGGTGCCAGTTGGAACCAAGTCGTCACGTGGTTGCGCCAGCTCGCCGGCTGCCGTGAAGCGGTTTGAATCACTCGACCGAGGCGCTTCCGGTCGGCGCCGGTTTGACTTTCGACCGTCCCTGTCAGAGTGGCCCTTCGATGAGACTCGCGAACTTGTCATGCGCCCTGGCCGTGCTGACCGCGATCGTCGCACCAGCGCGCGCAGAGGCCCAGGGCGTGGCCCTGCGGTACGGTGTGGCCTCGTTCGGTGAGGTCGAGCCCTTGCGTGATGCCGCCACGATTGCCGCGTGCGGATACGACTACATCGAGCCCGGGCTCTCGAAAACGCTGGCCCTGCCCGAGCTGGACCGACAAGAGCAGTTGCGCCGATTGTCGGCGACCGGGCTCCGCGTCGAGACGGCGAACTGGTTCCTGCCCGGCGCCGACATCAAGCTGACCGGACCCTCTGTCGATCAGGCGCGCGTCAACGATTTTCTCGAGCGCTCGCTCGCGCTCGCGGAGCAGCTTGGCGTCAAGGTCATCGTCTTCGGTAGCCCGGGCGCCCGTTCGTTTCCGCAGGGATTCCCGCGCGAGCGGGCGTGGGATCAGCTGAAGGAGTTCCTGCGCACGGCAGGTGGCATCATCGAGGCGCGACGCTACGGCATGGTGATCGGCATCGAGCCGCTCCGCAAACCCGAGAGCAACATCGTCAACACCGTTGCCGAGGCCGCCCGACTTGCGCGTGAGGTGAATCACCCGAAGGTCCGGATCATCGTCGACTTCTATCACCTGACTTTCGAGAACGAGGATCCAGACGCGATCCTCGACGCGAAGGATCTGATCGTCCACCTGCAGATCGCCGAACCGTCAGCGCGCGGCTTCCCCAGGCAGGAAGCTGGTGAGGCCCGCTATCGCCGGTTCTTCGACAACCTGCTGAAGATTGGCTACAAGGGGCGCCTCAGCATCGAGGCCAATTCATCGGACGTGGCCGGTGACTGCGGGCCGGCGCTGAAGTTCCTGAAGGAGATGGCTACCGCCGCGCGGTAGCCATCTTGGCTGGGACGGAGAGGGCGAACGGCCGTCGTCGGGTCACAGTTCAGCCCGACCGAACGAATGTGAGGGAGATGGTGGACCTGAGTAGCGAGAGTTGGAATTGCGGACGAGGACCGAGGCCAGGCACGGACCAGGCGGCAGTCTGGCTGAGACGGCTCGATGGCCTCAGGCGAGCGGCATGAGGCCGCCATCTCGCCGCTACGCGCTGAGCGCTCGCGCCGCGGGCCGGTCGGCTGGTGTCGGCAGGCGGAGGGCGCTTGCCGGGAGCGTGACGACGGCGACGGTGTTGCCCATCATGTCGAAGAACTCGACCGAGTAGCCTTCTTCAGCGACACCAGGGACGGCGTGCCGTTCCACGACCGTCGCGACGTCGCCGGCGCGCAAACCGTGATCGTCGATGTCACGCGTCAAGATCACGTCGCTGTAGAGGTCAATGGCCATCACGTCTACCTCGGGTACATGGTCGCCCAGGTCTCTATTCGAGTTCCTCCAGGCCGATCAGGCCTCGTTTGAGTGCCTGGACGATGGCCTGCGTGCGATTGTCCGCCTGGAGCTTTCCGAGAACGTGACCGACGTGCGTCTTGACGGTTTCGTCACTGATCGCGAGTGAGGCGGCGATCTCCTTGTTGGACCGACCCAGCGCCAGTTGCCGCAACACGCCCACTTCCCGCGCCGTGAGCTCGTCTGATGCGGCCGCGTGCACGAGTTGCGTGGTGATCCCGGGGTCGATGTACGGCTTCCCGCCTGCCACTCGACGCACCGCAGCCAGAAGGACCTCGGGTTCGGCGTCCTTGCGGACGTAGCCGAGGGCGCCTGCCCGCAACACGGCCATCATTCGCGGTTCATCGACCAATGCCGTCAATACGATGACCTTCAGGCCGGGACGACGAGCCAGCAAGCGGCGCGTCGTTTCGATTCCATCGATGCCATCGGGGAGAAGCAAGTCCTGAAGGACGAGATCGGATCTGCCGCGCGTCGTACCCGTGCCGGAGTCCAGGAATCCGTGTCCGCGATGCGGGCCACGCCGATCCCGGCCCGGGCGACTATACTCGGGACGGGCTGTGGTGGCCCTCGCATGATTTATGGCTTTGCGGGGAGATTCACCCATTGTGCCGCGCTGGTCCTCGGACTGACGCTCACGATTCAGTCGTCCAGCGCCTCGACGGCGCAGACCGCGCCCCCGGTCGTCTATGCGGCCATCGTCGACAGCATCATCCATCCGGTGTCGGCGGAGTACATCGCCGCCACCCTCGACCGCGCGGACGAGGCGGGTGCGGCCCTGGTCGTCCTCACCCTCCGGACGCCGGGCGGGCTCGTGGAGTCGACGCGCGCCATCGTTTCCCGCATGGTCGCCGGCAGGACGCCGGTCGCCGTGTTCGTGGCGCCGTCGGGCGCCCGCGCCGCCTCGGCCGGCTTCATTCTCATCCTCGCGGCCGACGTGGCGGCGATGGCGCCGGGCACCCACATCGGCGCTGCGCATCCCGTCGATGGCAGCGGCCAGAAGATGGACGACACGGTGGCGGCCAAAGCCGCCTCGGACCTGGCGGCCTATGCCCGCACGCTGGCCACTGCGCGCCACCGCAACGTCGCCCTGGCCGCCGAGGCCGTGAACCAGAGCCGCGCCTTCACCGAGGGGGAGGCGCGCGACGCCGACCCGCCGCTCATCGATCTCGTGGCCACCGACCTGAGGGATCTGCTGCGGCAGCTCGACGGCCGGACGATCACCCGCTTCGACGGCACGACGACCGTGCTGCATACGGCCGACGCCACCGTCGTGCCGATCGAGATGACGTTGCGCCAGCGCGTGCTGAGCGCCGTCGCGCACCCGAACGTCGCCTACCTGCTGATGAGCCTGGGCACGCTCGCCCTCACGATCGAGTTGTGGAATCCGGGCGCCGTGCTGCCGGGCGTGGTCGGTGGCCTGTGCCTCCTGCTGGCGTTCTTCGCCTTCTCCGTGCTGCCGGTTAACGTCGCCGGCGTCCTGCTCGTGGTCTTCGGCCTGGTGCTGCTGGGGCTCGAGCTCGTGGTCACGAGCTTCGGGCTGCTGACGGTGGGCGGACTCGTGAGCCTGGTCTTCGGGTCGATGATGCTCGTCGACTCACCCCTGCCGGAACTCCAGGTGAGTGCCAACGTCATCGTGCCGGTCGTGCTCGGGTTCGCGGCCATCGGGGCGGCGCTGGCGCGCCTGGGTATCGCAGCGCAGCGGCAACCCGCGGCCACCGGCGCCTCCGCGATGGTCGGCGAGCCGGGGGAGGCCCTGACCGCCATCGACGAGCACGGCGGGCAGGTGTCCACGCACGGAGAGATCTGGCAGGCGACGGCGGCCGAGTCGATACCCAAGGGTAGCCGCGTCCGCATCACCCACGCCGAGAACCTGCGCCTGCAGGTTCGAAAGGACTGAGGGATCCCATGTTGATGTCGCCACTGCTCGCGCTGCTGCTGTTCGTCGTCATCTACCTCGCGAGTTCGATCAAGATCCTCAACGAATACGAACGGGGAGTGGTGTTCCGGCTCGGGAACCTGCTGCGGCAGCCCAAGGGCCCCGGCGTCGTGCTGGTGTTCCGGCCGCTCGACCGGCTGGTGCGGGTCGGGCTCAGAACGGTGGTGCTCGACGTGCCGCCGCAGGACGTGATCACCCGCGACAACGTCTCGGTCAAGGTCAACGCCGTCGTCTACTTCCGCGTGATGGACCCGGTGCGGGCCGTCGTCGAAGTGGAGAACTACAACTACGCCACCTCCCAGCTCTCGCAGACCACCCTGCGCAGCGTGCTGGGCCAGGTCGATCTCGACGACCTGCTGTCGCGGCGCGACCATCTGAACCAGGAGCTGCAGCAGATACTCGATCAGCGCACGGACCCGTGGGGCGTGAAGGTCTCAGCGGTGGAGGTCAAGCACGTCGATCTGCCAGAGAACATGCAGCGCGCCATGGCGCGACAGGCCGAGGCCGAGCGCGAGAAGCGCGCCAAGATCATCCACGCGGCCGGCGAACTGCAGGCGTCGCAGGAGCTGTCACAGGCGGCGGCCATCATCGCGTCCGAGCCGGTGGCGATCACCCTGCGCTACCTGCAGACGCTGACCGAGATCGCCGCGGAGAAGAACTCGACCATCATCTTCCCGTTGCCCATCGAGCTGCTGGCGATGCTGAAGCCGGGCGAGGGCTGGAAGACCAGGGCCTGACGCCAGCGCTTGAGGCTGGCTGCGATTAAGGCGCTTCAAGCGCCTGCCCAGGCGTAGGCGGCAGCTGGATCGTTAGCGTTCTAGTCGCCTTGTGGCGAGCGATCACAGGAGTACTCGACGCACGCCGCGCCGCCAACACCGCCGCGATTACTCGCAACAAGGACCCGGCGGTTCGATCTACAGTGTGGGTCGCTATTTTCAGTCGTTTAGAATCAACGGCTTGGAGATGGTGGCCCAGATTTTCCCCAGATGGAACC
>JACDAO010000155.1 GCA_013695405.1 Acidobacteriota bacterium
AGCTGACCCCGTGCTCCAGGCAGATGTCGACCAGCCGGGTCGCGCCCTCGACGTCGGTGCTGCCCCAGTGACGGAAGAAGTCGTTGCCGCCACCGAACGTCGCGGTGCCCAGGCTCAGGACCGGCACCATCAGCCCCGACCCGCCCAGCTGTCTGTGCTCCATACGGCGCCCCCCTGAGTCGCCGCATGATACCGGAACGGTGTCAGCATCCGGGGCCGGTCACCAGCGCCTGGCGACGGCTCCGGGCGTTCGCGCGGCTGCTGCTATCGCACGTCGCGCCACAGCCACCGCAGCGTGTCGGGCAGGATCGCGCCGCCGTGCGTGTGGGTGTGGCCGCCGTCGCCGAACTCGAAGCGATAGTCGTAGCCTTTGAATTTGAGGGTCGAGGCGAGTAGCTGGTTGGCCAGCGGCCAGTTGCCGTGCAGGTTGTCGAGATCGTTCGAGCCATCCTGCAGGAACACCCGCAGCGGCTTGTTCTCGGTCTTGCGAAGCAGGTACGGGTAGTGATAGCCGCCGCGGATGTTGGTGAAGCTGCCGATGTGGCTGACGACCTTGCGGAACACGTCGGGACGCTCCCACGCCGCGGTGAAGGCACAGATGCCGCCGGAACTGGCGCCGGCGATGGCGCGCCGGTCGGGGTCGGTCGTCAGCGCATACGACTTGCCGACTGCCGGCAGAATCTCCTCGACCAGCATCCGGACGTAGTCGCCATTGGGCGTGTCGTATTCGACGCTGCGGTGGTCGGCCCGCCAGCGGTTCTCCGGCAGCGTCGCGCTGGAGTGCCCGGGATTGACGAAGATGCCGATCGTGACCGGCATCTCCTTGCGGTGAATCAGGTTGTCGAAGACCACCGGCACCCGGTACTCCTGCTCGACGTTGACGTACTTGTGGCCGTCCTGGAAGACCATCACCGCAGCGGGCCGCGCCTTGGTGTACTGCGCAGGGACGTAGACCCAGTACTCGCGCCAGGTCCCGGGAAAGACGGTGCTCTTCCAGATGAACGGGCCTTCGACCTTGCCCCTCGGCACACCGGCCTGCAGCTGCGAGTCCGGTCCGAGCGTATAGGTGTCGCTGCCCGGCGGCGGGGCGGGTCGCGCAGGTGCGGCAGTCGCGGGCGTCGATGACGAGGTCGTCTGCCCGCCCAGCAGGATGGTGAGCAGGACGATCACGGACAGGGACACGCAGCGGTACTCCGGGGCCGACGGGGACGAGCGGGAACGCGCCGCATCATACCAGCGGCCGCGCGGCGTTGGCCGGGCGGGCAGAGCAACGAAGGCACAGAGCACTCCGTTGCCGTGCGCCACTCCCTGACGTCATGTTTCATGCCTCGCGGTGGCCAGCGGCCATGGGACACTTGTCCGGCGGGCGTTAAGAGTCGGGATGGAGTCGGGAGGCGGGAGGCGGGCGTGGGGCCGATCCCGATCGAGTGTTCGATCTCGGACTTGACAGCGCCGGCGGGCCCCCTGAACACTGCGGACGGATTTCGCGTCGCCTGGCCAGCGCCGACGCTACTCCAATCGCAAGCGCCCGTTTCTCAGCCGCGACGCCCGCCGTGCGGCCGGCGGAGACGTGTCCGTGGGGAGTGCCGATGTTGCTGCCCATCCGCCTGTCGCTACTGGTGGCCATCCTGTCCGTGTCCGCCGTGTGCGGCCGCCGCGACGCGGCCGCCCAGTCGCCGTTGTCAACCCGAGACCGCAACCAGCACCTGGATTGGGTGCTGGTCTACCGCTGTAAGCGGCTGGGCGCGTGCCCCGGTCAGATCGGGTGGGCGGCGATCCAACGCACGAGCCACACCAGCAGCACCACCGGGAGCAGCGCCACCAGGGCCAGCACCGCCAGCACCCCCCACACGAACACCGCGTCGCCGCGGCTGTGCGGAGTGCCCGGACGTGCGTGCCGCTCCAGCAGTCGCATGTTCCAGGTGTTGGCTTTCCACACGCCGTCAGCCAGGTTGCCCACCACCGGGATCAGCCCGAGCAGGGCGTCGACGATGGCGTTGATCAGCATCCGGGCCTGGACCAGGCGTGGCACCCGCAGGCGATAGGCCTGCAGCAACACGAAGCCCGCGAAGATCGGGCTGCTGAGGTCGCCGAGCCCCGGAATCAGGCCGACGATTGGATCCCAGCCGAACCGGAGGTTGGTGCCGGGTACCCTGAAGGCCTGATCGAGCAGGTAGCTCCAGTGGCGCAGCTGTTCCATGCGCCGCTCCTCGCCCAGGATGTTGGCCCGCGCCGCCCGTGTCGCCCGATCGTCCACGGCGTGATTATGCGCGGAACGACGGTTGCAACAGGACGCGTCATGACTGCTTGCTCGACTGGACCGGCGATGCCGGGGTCTGCTCTGATTGCTGGCGCGGCCGGAGCGGTGGCGCTGACCACGGTGCACCAGCTGGGCTGCCGGGCGTTTGCCGACGCGCCGCGCATGGACGTGCTCGGCATGCGAGCTATGGTGCGGCTGCGCCGTGCCGCGGGCATCGAGGTGCCCGACCACGCCACGTTGTACCGGCAGACGCTGGCGGGCGACCTGCTCTCCAACGCGGCCTACTACAGCCTGGTGGGGATTGGATCGCGAGAGGGACGCTGGGCACGCGGCGCGGCCCTCGGCGTGGCGGCGGGCATTGGCGCGCTGGTCCTGCCGCGTCGACTCGGGCTCGGCGATCCGCCCGCCAGCGGCAGCGTGCGTAACCGGTGGCTGACCATCGCCTGGTATGCCATCGGCGGACTGACGACCGCGGCCGTGCTGCAGGCGCTCGACGGCCCCGACGACTAGGGCCGAGGCCAGCACGCCTCAGCGAGGCACGTCCTGGACCTGCACCTGCCCCTGATGTTCCCAGGTCAGCAGCGTGTGCGTAGCGAACGCCAGCATCGACGGAAAGCGTCCCGGGCCGAGCAGGCGGGTCTGGATGCCGCGCTGCACGGTGATGCCGTCGGCCGTCGACCACGCCAGGTCGAGCAGTCCGCCGTGGGTGGCGGCGACCGGATCGCGCCCGATGCCAACCTGCCGTTCGGGCTGCAGCGACGAACTCACGAACACGCCGTCCTCGCGCCGCCACACCGAGACCACCCGTCCGCCGCTGATCGCCAGTGCCCCGCCGTCCATCGGGCAGGCCGCCAACTGCCACTGGCCGGTACCCTGTTTGACGGCGTCGCCGAAGCTGCGCCCGTCGCGGCTGCGCGACACGTACAAATCCCTGGCTCCGCCGAGTTGATTGCGGAACATCACCGCGATCTCGCCGCTCGGCTCGACCGCGACCGACGGATGGCAGCACTCGCACACCGATCCCTCGGGGGAGGCGTAGACCAGCAGATCGGCGCTCCAGGTTCGGCCGTGGTCGCGCGACACCGCGGCCTGGACGCGCGTGCCCTTTTCTCGCAGGTCGAGCCAACTCACCACGACCACTCCTTCGGCCGTCGCGGCGAGCCCATGCAGGCCTTCCCGCGCTGACCCCGGCAGGTCGTTGATCGCCTCACCTGCCGACCAGCTCGCGGCATCGTCGTCGGAGCGGTACAGCACGACGTCGCCATCGGCGCCCCCACCCCGTGCGCCGACGACGGCCGCGACCAGTACGGCGTCACGTGTGACCGCGACGCGTGGACCGCGTCGCATACCGGCAGCCATGATGCCGTTCGGCACAATCGGGGTTGCTTCGACGAAACTGCGCCCCTCGTCGGCCGAGCGACGGACCTGCACCCGCGGTCCCTGCGCCGAGACCAGGAAGACACGCGCGCCTTCGTGCGCCAGTTGGGGCTGCTGGCCGGCCCATCCGGTGACGGTGCCCAGGACCGCCACGAGCCAACTCACGAGCAACACGGGGGTCAGCATGAGCCGCGCGCGCACCCGACCGTCATTCCACGACCAGGATGCCAACCATGCCGCTCTGGAAATGAGCGGGGAAGGTGCAGATGAAGGTGTACTTGCCCGGCGCAGTGGGCGCGGTGAAGGTCACGGTCACCGACTCGCCGCCGCCGGCCATGTCAGTCGCGGCCAGCACCTGCGCCTTCAGCTTGGGCGAGATGTAGTTGGAATCACGCGCGGTGGCGGATGCGGTGGCGAACGCCGGTACGTCGGTGCCCGACTTGAGCAGCACGAAGTTGTGTGCCATCGCCACCTTGGGCAGCGCGCTGGTAGACTTGAGCACCACGGTCACCTGCGAGCCGGCCTTGGCGCGAATCGTCGCCGGGGCGAAGCGCATGGTGTCCCCCGCGGCGATGGTGATGGTCTTGGCGGCGCCAGCGGTCGCTTTCTTCGCGACCGCCTTGCCGGCGGTCTTCGGCGCGGGCTTGGTCGCGGCGGGTGGTTGGGCCAGGGCGAGGGCAGGAGAAAGCGCCAGCGTGAGAGCGCACAGCGCGGCGCACAGCGAGTGACGGTACATGAGTATGCCTCGTACGAGTAGGTGTCGCGAGCCGCATCGGTCCGCGCGGCCGCGGAGGCGACCGCCAATCGTCATGCTACAACACTGCGCTCCTGCCGCGATGTCCTGGAAACGTGCCGTCGCAGACGCGCGTCAGCGGTCAGGGAGCGGCCGACCGGTCACGAA
>JACDAO010000161.1 GCA_013695405.1 Acidobacteriota bacterium
GAGCCCGTGCAGGTCGAGGTCGGACGGCTGACGCGCATCTACCTCGTCAACCTCACCGAATTCGATCTGATCAACAGCCTGCACCTGCACGCGATGTTCTTCGACGTGTTCCGCACCGGTACCAGCATGACGCCCTCGGACCGCACCGACACGATCACGCTGGGTCAGGGCGAACGTGCGGTGCTGGAGACACGGTTCCGTTATCCCGGACGGTTCATGTTCCACGCGCACCAGAGTGAGTTTGCCGAACTCGGGTGGATGGGCCTGTTCGAAGCGACGGGAGGTCCGAGTGACACTTGAGGGCCCGTCGCGTCCGCTCACCGCGAGGTTGTGGCTGGCGGCCCTTGTGCCGCTATTGCTGCTCGGCGCGCTGGTCTCCCTGATCGTGTTCACCGCGCCAGGAGACACCTTGCGCGGGTCGAACACGCCGCCAGTCGAACGCCTCGAGATCACGCGGGCCGAGCTGCGGCCCGACGGCATCGTCATCCACGCCATCAACGACGGCCCCGATCCCGTCACCATCGCCCAGGTGACCGTTGACGATGCCTATTGGGCGTTCACCTCCGAGAAGGGTGACGTCCTGCGACATCTCGGCCGCACCAGCATCCTCATCCCATATCCGTGGGTCGAGGGGGAGGCACACCTGGTGAAGCTGGTGACCTCGACCGGGACCACCTTCGAGCACGAGATTCCGGTGGCGGTGATGACGCCGCGCCCCGACGGACGCTATCTGCTGACCTTCACGCTGATTGGCTTGTACGTTGGCGTGATTCCTGTGGCGCTCGGCCTGTTGTGGTTTCCGCTGGCCGCCCGGCTCGGCCGGACGGGACTCGATGTGCTGCTCGCGGTGACGGTAGGGCTGCTGCTGTTCCTGCTCGTCGACACCGCGTTTGAAGGGATTGAAAGTGCGTCGTCGCTGCCGTCGTCGTATCAGGGCGTCGCCTTGTTCTTCGCGACCGCGGCGGGGGCCTGGTTGCTGCTCGATCTCGTCGGCGGGTGGCTGCGGGGACGGCGTGCGCGCGTGAAGGCGGCTGGCGCAACCGCTGGCGGCGTCCTCGCGTTGCTGGTGGCGGTCGGGATCGGGCTGCACAACTTTGGCGAGGGGCTGGCGATCGGCGCGGCGTTCGCGCTCGGCGAGGCTGCGCTCGGCACGCTGCTCATCATCGGCTTCACGCTGCACAACACCACAGAAGGGCTCGCGATCATTGCCCCGATCGCCAGGGAGCGCCCGAGCCTCTGGACGTTGGCCCAACTGGGCCTCATCGGCGGGCTGCCGACGATTGCCGGCGCCTGGATGGGCGGACTGGTGTACTCGCCGGTCATTGCGGTGGTCTTCCTCGGCCTCGGCACGGGAGCGATCGCGCAGGTCGTGCATCTGATCGCGAAGCAGATGGCCGATGGTCAGCCGATCGGGGAACGATTTGCCACGGCGCCGATCATGGCGGGACTGCTGGCCGGGTTCATGGTGATGTACGCCACCGGGATGCTCGTGGGGTGAACCAAGGCGGCCAGTCAGGTCAATGGCGTCGGCCGGGACGGTCCGACACCCTTCAGGTGGGATGGAGTCATGGAGCATGCACGCGTGAGACATTGGGCTGTGATCGGAGTGGTGATGATCGCGATCCTTGGCGGCGTGCTGCTGATGGCCAAGAGCGGCACGTCAGCCCCTGCCGGGACGCGCGAACTGCACCTGGTGGTCCGGGACATGACCTTCTTCATGGCGGGCGAGGACACGCCCAACCCCACCTTGCGGTTCCGCGCGGGTGAGCAGGTCCGGCTGGTGCTGCGCAATGAGGACACGGGCATGCAGCACGACTTCACCGTTGGCAGCTGGCGCGTGGCGTCGCCACCCCTCGACGCGAGGCAGGAAACGGTGCTCGAGTTCCGCGTGCCGGAGCGTCGCGGGACCGACACCTACTCCTGCCGACCGCACGCCCAGATGATGTACGGCACCATCGAAGTGGAGTGACGCCGCTCGTGCGGCGTCATCCATCGAGAGCGGCCCTGCGGACCGGGGCTAGGCTTAGGCTAGGCTACAGCGTTCGTCGATCGATGCCGAGTACCCGAGCGGTCTCGGCCTTGTTGCCCTTGCGGCTGCGGAGCACCCGCTGGCTCGGGTCTGAGAAGAGAACGGGCCTTATGTTGCCTCCCGGATGGCGCTAATGCTTCCTATCGTCCAGGACGTGGCCGCGGCCGATCAGCGCGCGGCGCTCAACACGCTGCTCCAACAGGCGGCCAGGGACTACGCGGCCTGGTACGAAGCGGACCGCCGACGGAGCGTGGCCCGCGAGGGCGTCGCGCTCGCCGAGTTCCGGTTGCGCGGCGTGGGCGCCCGTGTGGCGCGTGGCGCGGCGGCGCCCATCGACACGGTCGAGGGGGTGCTCGAGGTGCAGCGCCGCACGGTGCAGCTG
>JACDAO010000174.1 GCA_013695405.1 Acidobacteriota bacterium
GCACCGGCACGGAGCGGCAGGCCCTGGTGATCCTGCAGCAGAAGGAGCGCCTCGCCGGTCAGGTCGAGCCCCTCGGCGACCCGGGCCGGTTCAGTCGACGGCTCGAGGTGATCGAGCCGACGGCCCCCGAGCGGCGTCACCGCGTACGAACGCACCACGGCGGCGATCTGGTCGAACTCGAGCGCTCGGAGCGTGGCGGCGTGCATGGGTGGGGACGGACCGCCAGACGTGGCCTGCGCAGATGGCAGGCAGCGGAATGAACCTCCTAGCCTACCATGACGAAGCGGTCCGCGAAGCGCCAGGTCTTCCGTGGTTTGACCACGTGCGCGGGCGCGGAGTACACTCCGAGGCTCGTGCCAGCGGGCACCTATTGCAGAGATAACGTTCGTCTATGACCCTTCCGGAACTCGCGATCCTGGCGGCGTACTTCTTCATCTTGAGCATCCTGGCGTTCTACGGATGGCACCGGTACCTGCTCGTCTACTGGTACCGCCGCTATGCCGACCACGTGCCTGGACCGCTGGTGCCCCTCGATCCTCTTCCGGCCGTCACCATCCAACTGCCGATTTTCAACGAGATGTACGTCGTCGACCGGCTGATCGACGCCGTCTGCCGGATGGATTATCCCAGGGAACTGCTGGAGATCCAGGTGCTGGACGACTCTACCGACGAGACCGTCGACGTGGCGGCGTTGGCGGTACGGCGGTGGCAATTGCAGGGCTTCAACATCAGCTATCTGCACCGCGTCGACCGAATCGGGTTCAAGGCCGGAGCGCTCGAGGCCGGGATGGCGGTGGCGTCGGGCCAGTTCCTTGCGATTTTCGACGCCGACTTCGTCCCGCCGGTCGACTTCCTGCGCCGATCGCTGCCGCAGTTTGCCGATCCGCAGGTCGGCATGGTCCAGGCCCGCTGGGGCCACATCAACGACGACTACTCGACCCTGACCCGCATCCAGTCGATCCTGCTCGACGGGCATTTCGTGCTCGAGCATGGCAGCCGCAACCGGGCCGGCTGCTTCTTCAACTTCAACGGCACCGCGGGGGTGTGGCGACGGACTGCGATCGAGACGGCCGGCGGGTGGCAGCACGACACGCTGACCGAAGACCTCGACCTCAGCTACCGCGCCCAGCTCAAGGGCTGGCGCTTCGTGTTCATGGAAAACGTCATCGCGCCGGCCGAGCTGCCGGTCGAGATGAACAGCTTCAAGTCGCAGCAGCACCGCTGGGCCAAGGGCTCGATCCAGACCTGCCTGAAGTTGCTGCCGCAGATTCTCAGCGCCGATCTGCCGTTCCGCGTCAAGGCCGAGGCGTTCTTCCACCTCACCGCCAACTTCAACTACCTGCTGATGGTGGCGTTGTGCGTGCTGATGTTCCCGTCGATGTACGTCCGCTACAACATGGGTTGGAGCGAGATGATGTTGATTGACGTGCCGCTGTTCATGGCGGCGACGTTCTCGGTGATCAACTTCTACGCGTTCTGCCAGAAGCAGGCCTACCCAGAGGACTGGGTGTCGCGCCTGAAGTACCTCCCGCTGTTGATGGCGGTCGGGATCGGCCTGTCGATCAACAACACGCGGGCGGTGCTCGAGGCGCTGTTCGGCAAGCAGACCGAGTTCGTGCGGACCCCGAAGCACGGCGTCGACCGCCCTGGCGACGACTGGGCCGGCAAGAAGTACCACCAGGCGATGCTCTGGCAGCCGCTGGCCGAGGTCGCCCTCGGCTTGTACTTCACCGCCACGGTGTTCTACGCGCTGGCCAACGGCATCTACGGCACGCTGCCGTTTCTTGTCCTGTTCCAGGTCGGCTTCCTCTACACCGGGCTGTTCTCGCTGCTCCAGCAGTTCGGCAGCGACGAGGCAGTCTTCAGCACCCAGATCGCCGGCGAGTAGCCACCGCCGGACCGGTGTAGGCGTCGGGCTTGCCCGACGCTCGCACTGCCGAGACCGGACACGTCGGGCTTGCCCGACGCTCGGTGACCCGCCGACCGCCGGACAGAGTCCGGCGGCTACATCTCCGTGTGCCCGTGCGCTATGCTGAGCCGGTCATGAGCACTCCGGGTTCGGATGGTCGCCAGTACGTGCTCGACGTAAGGGCTCACATCCTGCGACGACCAACGATGGAGCTGACCCGACGCGGGTTTCTGATCGGGGCCCTGGGCGGACTGGTGCTGGGAGCGGGTACACGGCCCGGCGCCGGCGCGCCGGCACCCGCCTTCACCCTTCCCTCGCTGGCCGGTGAGGCGGTCTCGCTGGCGCAGTATCGCGGCCGGATCGTGCTGGTCAACTTCTGGGCCACCTGGTGTGTCCCTTGCCGCGTCGAGATGCCCTGGCTGCTGCAACTGCAGAAGGAGTTCGGCCGGGACCTCGCGGTGCTTGGGGTGGCGATGGACGAAGACGCCGCCCGTTCTGTGCCGCCTTTCGTGCAGCGCTACGGGCTTACCTTTCCGATCCTGCTCGGCAACGAAGCGGTTGCCAACGCATTCACCGTCGAGGCGATGCCGGCGACATTCCTGCTCGACCGCAAGGGCGCGCAGGTGCAGCGCGTCGATGGGCCGTTTCACCTCGAGGCCATGCGGCGGGCCATTCAAGCGCTGCGGGCCAGGCCGTAACCCGTGTGCGGAGTACACCGATGATTCGACAGCTGACGATTTGGCGCCTCATCGCGGCGATGGTAGCCGTGCTGGCGTGTGACACGTCCTCGATGGCGCAGATGGCGACCGCCCCGCCTGCCGGGGCGACGCCGACCCTGGGCCAGAAGGGGCCGGCGTTTTCCCTGCAATCGCTCGATGGCACGACGGTGCGGCTCGACGACGTCGTGGGGCGTGGCCCGGTAGTCCTGCTCATGATGCGCGGCTGGCCGGGCTACCAGTGCCCGTTCTGCACGCGTCAGTTCGGTGACTACCTGGCAAATGCCGAGAAGCTGCAGGCGGCGGGCGCGCGGGTGATCTTCGTCTATCCCGGGCCGCGCGACGGCCTGATGGATCACGCCAAGGCGTTCACCGCCGGCAGGCCCATGCCGGCGACCTTCACGTTCCTGACCGATCCCGACTTCCTCTTCACGAATGCCTACGGTCTGCGGTGGGATGCACCGAAGGAAACGGCGTATCCCGCGACCTTCGTGCTCGACCCCAAGGGCGTCGTCATTTTTGCCCGCATCAGCCGCGAGCACGGCGACCGCGTGCCCGTGGCAGACGTGCTGGCTGCGCTCGCCAGTCGGTGACGTGCCGGCACCTACTCGAAGCGCCTGCCAGTGGCGGTAGAACATCCACTGCGGTAGAGCGTGCCGTTGGTGCGGTAGAAGGCGTTGGTTCCCGAGGACGACAGCGTCGACCGCCTACCTGACCGATGGCCTGACCGAGGACACGATCGTCTCGTTGGGACGCGTCGATCCTGACCGCGTCTCGGTGATCGGCCGAACATCGATGTTCGCGTACAGAGGCACACAACAGTCACTTGCCGAGATCGGGCGTGAGTTGGGCGCCGACTATCTCGTCGAGGGGTCGATGCGCAGCGAGGGCGGCCGCCTGCGCGTCACGTCGCGGCTCATCCGCGCGGCCGACCAGGTGCAGCTCTGGTCCGACTCGATCGACCGCGAACGCGGCAGCACGCTCGGTGTGCAGCAGGAACTGAGCCGCCACATCGCGCCACCTGCCGGTGATTGCTGCCCCCGTCGCTGGTCCCGTGTCCGCGACCGGTTATCCTGACGTCGCCATGAGCACCGTTTCCAAGGCCGGCCTCGAAGACGTCGTCGCCACCTCGTCGTCCATCTGCTTCATCGACGGCGACCGCGGCGTGCTGTCCTACTGCGGGTACGACATCCACGACCTCGCGCAGTCGGCGACCTTCGAGGAGGTCTGCTTCCTGCTGTGGCATCGACGTCTGCCTCATCGCGCCGAACTCGGCGACCTGCATTCGCAGATGGCGGCTGGCCGGGCGCTGCCCGAGGGGGTCATACGGCTGATGCGCAGCCTGCCGCAGGGCGACGGGATGGACATGCTGCGCACCCTGACGTCAGCGCTGTCGCACTACGACCCCGATGCCTCGGACAACAGCGCGGCGGCCAACTACCGCAAGGCCGTCCGACTCACCGCGCAGATGGGGACGCTGGTGGCTACCTACGGACGCATGCTCCAGGGCGGAGGGGTGATCGCGCCCGATCCGGCGCTCAGCCAGGCGGCCAACTTCCTCTACATGCTGAAGGGGGAACGGCCCGATCCGACTTCGGTGCGGGCCTTCGACATCGGCCTGATCCTGCACGCCGACCACGAGCTGAACGCCTCGACGTTCGCCGCGCGCGTCTGCGCGGCGACGCTGAGCGACGTGCACTCGGCCATCGTGGCGGGCATCGGCACCCTCAAGGGTCCGCTGCACGGCGGGGCCAATGCCGAAGTCATGAGGATGCTGCTCGATCTCGGCGAGGACGCGACCGACGAGCGCGCCGAAGCCTTCGTGCGGGCCAAACTGGCGCGCAAGGAGAAGATCTCAGGCTTCGGGCACCGGGTCTACAAGACCGAGGACCCTCGCGCCACGCACCTGCGCCGGATGTCGAAGGAGCTCGGCGAGCGGGCAGGGCATCCGCGCTGGTTCCAGATCTCGCAGCGGATCGAGCAGGTGGTCACGGGCGAGAAGAAGCTGTTCCCGAACGTCGACTTCTACTCGGCGTCCACCTACTACACGATGGGGATTCCGATCGACCTGTACACGCCGATCTTCGCCGTCAGCCGTGTCTCGGGATGGACCGCCCACGTGATCGAACAGCTCTCGAACAACCGCCTGATCCGCCCCCGCGCGGACTACATC
>JACDAO010000185.1 GCA_013695405.1 Acidobacteriota bacterium
TTCGAGAAGTCGAGGATGTCGTTGATGATCGTCAGCAGGTGTTCGGCCGAGGCGCGCACCGCCTCGGCGAATTCGCGCTGCTCGGTGTTGAGCGGGGTGTCGAGCAGCAGGCCGGTCATCCCGATGATGCCGTTCATCGGGGTGCGGATCTCGTGGCTCATGGTCGCCAGGAAGCCGCTCTTGGCGGCGGTGGCGGCCAGCGCTGTGTCGCGGGCCTGGGCCAGTTCCATGGCCTGGGTCTCGAGTTCGGCGGTATAGCGTGCGCGGTCGGCCTCGGCGACGGCTTCCAGCGTGTTGTCCTGCACGAACGACCAGACCATCGGCACGCCGTTGGTGTCGCGCATCAGCGTGCCGGTCAGCAGCACCGGCAACTCCTGCCCGGAGCGGGTCAGCAGCGTCGTGCGGTACGGGCCGTACGAGCCGCGGGCGTGCAGCTCCTGGGCCTGCCTGTCGATCAAGGATCGGTCGGTCAGCAGATCGGTCGGACGGACGTCGTTGAGTTCGTCGGCGGTGTAGCCGAGCATCGCGAGCAGCGCCGGATTGGCGTGTTCCACCTTGGTTGACGACCGCGACAGCATCAGCCCGAGGGGCGAGGTCAGGAACAGCCCCCGGAACTGCAGCTCGGAGGCCATCAACTGGTCGCGGACCATGCCCAGGGCCTTGAACGATCCCTGCAGCGACGCGTTGCTCGCGCTCAATGCGTCGGCGTGCTCACGGCTGACGCCGTAGACGCGGGCGGCCAGACCGGCAACCCCGGCCAGCAGCAGACCGAGCACGAGCACCATCCGCGGCAGGCCACTCCGCTGTTCGCGCAGCAGGGCAGGGGTCGGCGCGACCTGGAGCCGGAGACGCATGCCGCCGGGGACGATCAGGTTCGTGGTGTGCGCGATCGCCTGGCCGAACGGTGGCGTCGGCGCCTGTACCTTGTCCCGCAGCAGCTCGCGCCCATCGGCGGAGGTCACCACCACGGCGTAGGGCGAGTGGATGACGATGCCGGGCAGCAGCGCCTGCAAGCTGTACGAGGCGGTCAGCACTCGGGCCGGTGCGGCGCTGGTCTGACGCAGCCCGAGCACGAGCGAATAGCCACGATGGGCTGCGGGTAGCGCATCGCGTGGCGAATAGGCAATCACGCCACGGGTGCGCATGGCGCTTCGGATTGCCTCGGTTCGCTCCGGTAACCGCGACGCATCGTGGACGCGGCTGCGACCGGCCAGCGTGGCCGACACCACCCACAGCACCTGGCCGTCGGCGTCGCTGACGGTCATCGACATCAGCACGCCGCCGCCACTCTCGAGGTACTTGCTGGCGTCGGCCTCCCAGGCGGCGCGGCTAGCCACCGAGCCGGATTCGTAGCGCGACCGCATCCGGACCAGACTCGCCGCCATCATCGCCGTGCGATCGCGCACCTCCTCCTGCAGACGGATGGCCTCGGCTTCGGCCTGGCGTCGGACGCCGGCGCTTTCCTGCGAGCTCAGGGCCTGCGCGAAGATCAGCGCACAGGCACCGAGAAAGACGGTAATTGTCGCGGGTAACCAGCGCTGCCAGGCGGTTTCGCCCCGCCGCACGCGATCAGTGAGCAGCGCGGCCGCGACCAGCAGGCAGCACACCGCCAGTTGTGGCGACATCAGCAGGTAGCGCAGCCAGGTTTCCGAGGCGCCGGATGCGGCCCAGGTCACCAGACTGGTGGTCGCGAGGAACGCGAGCAGCAGGCTGCCCCACACCTGGAGGACCTTGACCCGCTCGGCATGTCGGCTGCCCCGGGTCAGCGGCAGGCCGAGCGCCGCGGTGGCGAGCACGCTCAGTGTCGCCTGGCGCGCCGGCAGCGACTCGGACGAGATCAGGGGTGCGACCAGGCGTGGCAGCAGGTCGATCGCGAACTGCACCAGCAACGTGCCGGTCGCCGCGCCCAGCGCCAGCAGCGACAGGCGCCGGGCGAGGTGCGTGCGGCCGTACCAGCCGGCCAGGATGCTGACAATTGCCGGCGTCATCATGCAGACGGCCAGCGGACTGACCTGCAGCCCCAACGGGCCCGCCGGGACGCCCGCCGCGCGCGCGACGACGGCTCCCAGGCCGAGGGCGCAGAGCGCCAGCGCGGACCCGAGCAGGGCCACACTGGTCGGGCGGGCCACCGACGAGGGAGAGGCGTCTGGCATCGGAAATCCGTCACGCATGTCGGTGCACGGACGCACCGGCACGTAAATGCCTTGCGATTCGGGGGGTCCGGCTCGCGGGACGCGTCATCTCCTCGCGGATGAGGCAAGGGTCGTGCCGGACAGGTGCGGCCTGGCAGCCGCACCCTCGACGCCGGCGCGTGGCGGCGTCAGCGCTGCTGGCGCAGCCCGCGCACCTTCATCGGCAGGCCGAACAGGTCGATGAAGCCACGTGCCGCGGTCACGTCGTAGTCCTGCATCGCGAAGCTGGCCAGGCTGGTGTCGTACAACGACTGCGGCGAGGTCGCGCTCACGGCAGTCGCGCGGCCCTTGTACAACTTGACCCGGACGGTGCCGGTGACGACCTGACTGGCGTGGTCCACGAAGGCCTGCAGCGCCTCGCGCAGCGGATGGAACCACTGGCCGTAGTAGACCAGCTCGCCATACTTCAGGGCGATGCGCTGCTTCTCGTGATAGAGCTCGCGTTCCAGGCAGATTTGCTCGAGCGCCTTGTGCGCCTCGTACAGGATCGTGCCGCCGGGTGTCTCGTAGACGCCGCGGCTCTTCATGCCGACCAGGCGGTTCTCGACCAACGTCACCTGCCCGACGCCGTGCGCGCCGCCGATCTCGTTGAGGCGTGCGATCAGGGCGTGGCCCTTGCCGCGGAACGCCTTGCCGTCCACCGCGACCGGGACGCCCGCCTCGAAGCCGATCGTCACATACTGCGCACGGTTGGGTGCCTTGGACGGCGGGACGCTGATGGCGTAGACGCGCTCGTTCGGCTCGGCGGCTGGATCCTCGATCTCGGCGCCCTCGTGGCTGATGTGCCACAGGTTGCGGTCCTGCGAGTAGATCTTCTTCTTGGTCTGCGCGATGGGAATGCCGTGCGCGCGGGCATAGTCGATCGCGGTCTCGCGGTCGGTCAGGCCATCGGCGAGGAACTGCGGGTCTTTCCAGGGCGAGACGATCGTCAGCGCCGGGTTCAGCGCCAGGTAGGTCAGCTCGAAGCGCACCTGGTCGTTGCCCTTGCCGGTGGCGCCGTGCGCGACGGCGTCGGCGCCGACCTTCTGCGCGTAGAGCACCTGGTGCTTGGCAATCAGCGGCCGGGCGATGCTGGTGCCGAGCAGGTAATCCTGCTCGTAGGTGGCGTGGGCCCGGAGCATCGGGAAGCAATACTCCTCGGCGAACTCGCGCCGCAGGTCCTTCACCAGGACCGCATCGGCGCCGCTCTTCCTGGCCTTGGCCTCGATCGCGTCGAGTTCGTCGCCCTGCCCCAGTTCCGCGGCAAAGGCGTAGAGCTTGACGCCGGGATAGCGCGACTTGAGCCAGGGCAGGATGACGGACGTGTCGAGTCCGCCTGAATAGGCGAGCACGATCTTCTTGGGCGACGAGTCACGCATGGCGCAAGTATACGGAGTCGGGAGTGGCGTGCCTTCTCGCGCCGGCCGGACAGTCCGGCCGCTGCGCGTGAGCCCTGCGCCCCTCAGAACTCGTAGGCCAGTCCGAGTGCGGGGATGATCGGCAACTGGCGTTCCGAGAGGCGGCCGACGACCAGGGTCCGCACGTTGATGCTGGCGCTCACCTGACGCAGGTTGCGCGCGTTGCTTGCGTTGATCACTTCAGCAAACAGGAGCAGTTGTCCGCGTGGCAGCGCGACGCGCCGCCGGACCCGCAGATCGAGCCGCCGGTAGTCGGGCAGCCGCAGCGCGTTGCGGTCGGTGGACAGGAACACGGCCGCCGTGCCGCGCGTCTCGAACCAGCCCTCGTACGGCCAGTTGGTGGCCAGTCGGACGGTCGTACTCGCGTCCCAGCGGCTGGCGATCTGGACGCTCGAGGTGATCGTCAGCAGGTGCCGCTGGTCGAAGGCGCCCGCGAACTCCGGGTCAAGTGCACTGGCAGACGAGGTCCGCCCGTGGCTGTACCCGACCCAGCCGCTCCAGCGCGCGTGCTGCCGTCGTACCACCAGTTCCACGCCCCGCGCCCGTGTCGTCAGCGCGTTGCCCCACGGTGCCCGCGGGTTGCCGCCGCTGACGGTCTGCGCCGCGGTCACGCGAAACTGCCGGTCAGGCGTGTCGAGCCCATCGGCCTCGCGCCGGACGTAGCCGTTGGCGGCGACACTCCACGCGCCGTGTCGCCAACCGACACCGAGGTCGGCGAGCACCGCCCGCTCGAAGCGCAGTCCCGTCGCGCCCGCTGGCCCGAAGCGCTGCAGGACGTCGGGGGCCTGGCCGTTGCGGCTGACCGCGCCGGTGATCGCCAGCGCCGGCGTCAACGCCACCTGTGCCTGCAGCCAGCCGCCGACGAAGCCGCCGACCCCGCTCACCTGATCGACCCGCGCACCACCACCGAGCGTCACGGCACGGTGCGGCGACCAGCGGCTGTGCAGGTGCGCGCCGGTCAAGGTCTGTTTGCCCTGATGCCGCAGCAGCGGCTGCGGCTCCCGGGTCGCCGGGTCGTACAGCGTCGAGGTCCCGCGACTGACGAAATGCTGCGCGTGGATGGCACCGTCCAGTGACAGCGACGCTCGCGGCGCCCACTCCGCGATCGACCGCGACAGCCACTCGCGCTCGATGCCGGTGTCGAGCGGCCGCTCATCAGGATTGGCGTTGCGATAATGGCTGCTCACCACCGCCGCCCGCTGCCGGATGATCCACTGCGACCCGGCCTGGGCCTGCCAGGCGACGGTGGCCATGGTGGTGCGGTTACGCCCGGTGTCGAGCGCGTTGGCGCCGACCCGCCGGCTCCGTTCGTCGTAGATCGACGAGCCGGCCAGCAGTCCCGCGCTGAGGCGCTGGCGTCCGGTCAGGCGCGCATCGAGCTTGGCCTGGGCGTCGAGGAATTCGAAGGTGCCGCTGACGTCGGGGTCGACCTTGCGGACGATCCACGACGCGTAGCTGCGTCTCACCCCACCGAGCATCGTCACCCGGTCGGTCGGTCCGATCTTGCCCTCCAGGGACGCGGTGGCGGCAATCGCGCTGGCCATCGCCCGCCCGTGCAGCGCGTCACCACGCGCCGGCCGCGTGCGAATCGACAACTCGGCGCCGAGGGTGTTGCCGAAGCGCTGCGGACCGGCGCCGGGCGTCAGCGTCGCCGCGGCGATCAGGTCGGCGTTCAACAGCGCCACCGAGCCGGTCTGCTCGACGCCGCGCACGGTGTGCACGAGCAGCCGGCTCTTGACCTCGTCGAGCACCAGCCCGACCTGGCGGAACGGGCTGCCGCGCACCGACAACTCGGCGCGCAGTTCGTCGCTGGTGCCGACGCCGGGGAGCGCCTGCAACGTCCGCAGCGGGTCGTCGAAGGTCACGCTGCGCAACATCGCCAGGTCCTGGCGCGAGACCGTGACCTGCGCCGGGACGCCGGCCTCGAGCTCACCGGACGCCGGTCCGACCACGGTCACCGTGTCTTCGGCGCGACCGACCGGCGTCAACTGAATGGCGAGCACGCCGGGCCGCGTCGGCCGTGTCACGGTCGTCTGATACCCGTCGAGGCGCGCCGCGACCGGCTGGCCGCAATCGCGCACGACTGCCTGGCCGATGGCGTCGGTCAGCACCGCGCGCTCGTCGCCGCACTGGATCAGCGTCCGGGGCAGCGGCGCGCCCGTGGTGAGGTCGGTCACCGTGACCTGCAGCCTCGTCGCGACGGCCTGCGCACTCGCCGACTCCAACGGATCGAGTGTGACCCACCCTATCGACAGACAGAACGCCGCTGCGCGAGCGAAAGCGTGCATCGTGCTGACAATTGTCACCCGATCGTCGCTACCACGACGTCAGGCCTCGCGGCGCCGAGAGACACACTGCATCGAGTGTGTCACCACAGCAGCCGCATCGAGTCAGAATTGCCCGTCCAGCCAGCATTGCGGGTGCCAGGCACGTGCGTTGCAGTGAGGGCCGCTACTGATGACCTGCCTCAGCTTCTCGATCGCGTGATGTCGATGGCCCTCCCTCCCCGCTGGCGTCGGCTGATGCGCTCCGTCCGGACGGCGACGGCTGTGGCGTCATGAGTCACGTCCTGATCGTCGACGACGATGTGGAGAGTCGTCAGGGTTTGCGCGAGGCGCTCACCGACACCGGCCACCAGGTCAGCGAGGCCGGCAACGGCGTCGACGCGCTCGCGTACGCGCGCCACCTTCGGCCGGACCTGGTCGTCTCGGACATTCTGATGCCGCAGATGGACGGCTTCGCGCTGTGCCGGGCCTGCAAGGCCGACCCCGCGCTGCAGGACGCGCCGTTCGTGTTCTATGCCGCCACCTGGGCCTCCGGGCCTGACGAGGCGTTGGCGCGACGGCTCGGGGCCACCCGCTTCCTGATCAAGCCGATGGCCGACGCCGCGCTGGTCGGCGTGCTGCGCGACGTGCTCGACGAGCGGGAACGCGCCGACGGTCCGCGTGGCGAGCCAGACCTGCCGCGCGAGGTCGAGTCCTGGCGGCTCTACAACGAGGCGTTGATTCGCACCATCGAAACCCGGTTGCTCGACCTGCAGGGCGAACTCCGCCAGACCCGCGAGGTCGGCAGCGCCGCCTCCGCGATTATCGCCGCGGTGGCGCAATCGCCCCTGCTGGTGAGCCTCAGCGACACGCACGGCCGGATCGGGTACGTCAACGCGCGCTTCGAACAGGTCACCGGCTACACGCTCGACGAGATACGCGGCCAGACTCACGCGCGGCTGCGGGCCAGCCACGGCGATGCCGGGCCCGACTTCGAAATCCGGGCGACGGTGCTGGCTGGCGCCGAGTGGAAAGGCGAGTTCGAGCAGCGCAAGAAGAGCGGCGAGCGCTACTGGGAGCGTGCCAGCATCTCGCCGGTGCGCAATGCCGATGGCGAAATCGCGCACTTCCTGCGGCTGGCCGAGGACATCACCGCGCCCCGGCAGGCGCAGGAGGCGCGTGACATGCTGCAGGCGCGGCTGCTCGAGACCGAGCGGCTGGAATCGGTCGGCCGGCTGGCCGGTGGGGTCGCGCACGACTTCAACAACCTGCTGACGGTGGTGATTGGCCACGCGCACCTGCTGCTGCAGGACCTGGCCCCGACCGACCCGATGCGCGCCGACGTCACGGCGATGCTCGACGCCGCCACACGCGGCTCGACGATCACCACGCAGTTGTTGACATTCGCCCGCAAGGACGTTGTCCACCCGGTGGTCATCGACCCTGCCGACGCCCTCGGCGCGCTGGGCCAGATGATCCAGCGGGTGCTCGGGCCAGATATCCGCCTCGGCATGTCCCTGGCGCCCGACGCCTGGCCGGTGCGGATCGACCCGGCGCGATTCGACCAGATGCTGCTCAACCTGGTCGCCAATGCGCGCGACGCGATCGCGGGACATGGCGTGGTCGACGTCTCGCTGACCAACATGACCTTGTCGCGCGGCGCCGGCGCGGCGCATGGGGGGCTGCCGGCCGGATCGTATGTGGCGGTGCGCGTCGCCGATTCGGGCCGCGGCATCGAACCGGCGGCGTTGCCGCGGATCTACGAGCCGTTCTTCACGACCAAGCCGCGCGGCGAGGGGACCGGCCTCGGCCTGAGCAGCGTGGTCGGCACGGTGGAGCAGGCCGGCGGGCACGTCCAGGTCGAGCGGACCGGGCCCCAGGGCACCGCCTTCCTGGTGCTGCTGCCGCGGTCGAACGGGCGACCGTCGCCGGGACCACGCGACAGCGCCGCCGAGGCCCTGCACGGCACCGAGCGGATCCTGCTGGTCGAGGACGAACCCGCGGTGCTCGACCTGCTGCGGCGCACGCTCGAGGCCTACGGCTACACGGTGGTGCAGGCCGGCACCCCGGAGCGCGCCCTGGCCGCCGTGGACGAGGCCATCGCTCCGATCGACCTGCTGCTGACCGACGTGATCATGCCAGGGATGAATGGGCGCGATCTCGCCGAGCGGTTGCGGGCGCGGGATCCGCGGCTGCGGGTGCTGTTCATGTCCGGCTACACCAGCGAGGTCGCGTCTGGCCGCGGCCTGCTGCCCGCCGACGCCGCCCTGATCATCAAGCCGTTCAGTCCGACGGCACTGGCCGCCCGGGTGCGGGCGGTGCTTGACGCGCAGGCTACCGTGTCCTGATGCCCGCCGCGCTCCCGCCCGCCCGCCAGACGCCGCTCGCGATGTCCGCGGAGACGTTTCGCCAGCTCGGGCACGACCTGGTCGACCGGCTGGCCACATTCCTCGAGGCGGTTCCGGACGGGCCGGTGACACGGGGAGAGGCGCCGGCGCGGGTCCGCGAACTGCTCGATGCCGCGGCCGCGCTGCCGGACGCCGGCGCCGAGGCGGGGCCGTTGCTGGCGCGAGCCGCCGACCTCCTCTGCGACCACTCGCTGCTCAACGGTCATCCACGCTTCCTCGGCTACATCACCTCGTCGCCCGCGCCGATCGGCATGCTCGCCGACCTGCTCGCCGCTGCGGTCAACCCCAACGTCGGGGCCTGGCGGCTGGCGCCGATGGCCAGCGAGATCGAGGCGCAGACGGTGCGCTGGATTGCCGATCTGGTCGGCTACCCGTCCTCGTGTGGCGGGCTGTTGGTGAGCGGCGGCAACATGGCCAACATGGTCGCGCTGTTCGCGGCGCGGGTCTCGGTCGGCGGCGCGGCAATCCGCCGTGACGGCATTGCCGCGGGCGGTCGGCGCTACGGCGTCTACGCGTCAGAGGAGACGCACACGTGGCTGCAGAAGGCCACCGATCTGGCCGGACTCGGCACCGACGCCATCCGGTGGATCCCCACTGACGCCTCGCAGCGGGTCCGGGTGGAGGCGCTGCGCGAGGCGATCGCCACCGACCGCGTCGCCGGACGGGTGCCGCTGATGGTGGTCGGCACCGCCGGCAGTGTCAGCACCGGTGCCGTCGATCCCCTGCGCGAGCTGGCGGCGCTCAGCCGCGAACACGGCGCCTGGTTCCACGTCGACGGCGCCTACGGCGGCTTTGCCGCGGCGGTGCCGGGCACGCCCGAGGATCTGCAGCACCTGGCGCAGGCCGACAGCGTCGCGCTCGACCCGCACAAGTGGCTGTACGCGCCGCTCGAGGCCGGTTGCGTGCTGGTCCGCGACGAGGCGGCCTTGCGGCACGCCTTCTCGTACCACCCGCCGTACTACCATTTCGGCGATCCGGCAACGAACTATTTCGATCTCGGCGTCCAGAACTCGCGCGGGTTTCGCGCCCTCAAGGTGTGGCTGGCGCTGGCGCAGGCCGGTCGCCGCGGCTACGTGCAGATGATCGGCGAGGACATCGCGTTGAGCGAGCGCCTTGCGGCCCGGCTCGCCACCCACGGCGACTTCGAGGTGCTCACGCAGGGCCTGAGCATCACCACCTTCCGCTACGTGCCTGCGGAGTGGCGGGGACGCGAGCAAACGCCGGCGATCGCGCCGCGTCTCGATGCGCTCAACGAGGCGCTGCTCGATCGCCTGCAGGCGTCCGGCGAGCTGTTTGTCTCCAACGCCGTGGTCTGTGGACGCTATGCACTGCGCGCCTGCATCGTCAACATCCACACCAGTGCGGCCGACGTCGACGCGGTGCCAGCCCTGATTGCGGCGCACGGCCGCGCGATCCACACGGCCGGCGCCTCCTGAGGGCGCCCTGGCCACAGGCGCACGCGTCCTGCGGGCCCGGTGCGGGCCTGGTGCAGGGGCGGTCGGACATGCGGTCGCGGACCGTGTCAGCCCGGCCGTCGCCGACTCGCGCCGCCGCGGTGCGGCGTATAGTGGCGCACACACCTGGCGCGTCGCCGCTGCGCGAGGCAGCGGACCGACGGGGAGGACTGATCACGATGCTGTCGATGCGCGAAGTGGAAAAGCTGTTCCGCGTGACGCCCGGAACACGCCTCCGGCTCAAGGACCACGAGACCGACTGGTCAGGTGACGAGGATCTGCGCCGGCTGACCAGCGACGAGCTCAGGGAAACCGCCAAGACATTCATCGTGCGCAACCTCGCGGAACTGGCCGACGCGCAGGAACGACTGTTCGCCAACGACGTCTACTCGGTGCTCGTGGTGCTGCAGGCGATGGACGCCGCCGGCAAGGACGGCATGGTCAAGCACGTCATGTCTGGCCTCAATCCTCAGGGCTGCCAGGTGTTCAGCTTCAAGCGGCCGTCGGAGGACGACCTCGATCACAACTTCCTGTGGCGCTACACCCGCGCCCTGCCCGAGCGCGGGCGGATTGGGATCTTCAATCGCTCCTACTACGAGGAGACGTTGATTGTGCGCGTCCATCCGGACGTGCTCGAGCGGCAGCGACTGCCGGCCGGCAAGCGCGGCAAGGACTTCTGGCAGCGCCGCTACGACGACATCAACGCCTTCGAGCAGCACCTGACCAATAACGGCACGCTGGTGCTGAAGTTCTTCCTGCACATCTCGAAGAAGGAACAGCGCAAGCGCTTCCTCGAGCGGCTCGACAACCCCGCGAAGCACTGGAAGTTCAACGTCGCCGACCTGCACGAACGCGCCTACTGGGACGACTACCGGGCCGCGTACGAGGACACCATCACGCAGACCAGCACCGAGGTCGCGCCGTGGTGGGTCATTCCGGCCGACAACAAGTGGGTGTCGCGGGCGCTGGTCGCCGCGATCCTCGGCAAGGGGATCAAGGGACTCGGGCTGCAGCCGCCGACCCTGTCCGACGCACAGCTGGCGATGCTCGGCGAGGCGCGCACGCAGTTGCTGACCGAGTCGTCGGGCAAGAGCGCCCGGCGGCGCGGCTGATCCCCCAACGCCTCAGAGCAGGAAGCCGGCGATCGTCGCGGTGACGAAGTTGGCGAGCGTGCCGGCAATCATCGCCCGGAAGCCGAGCCGGGCCAGGTCGTGGCGACGAGTCGGCGCGAGCGCCCCGATGCCGCCGATCTGCATGCCAATCGAGCTGAAGTTGGCGAACCCGCACAGCGCGAAGGTTGCGATCGTGAATGACCGCGGGTCGAGCGTCGGCTTCAGCGGGCCGAGCTGCGAATAGGCCACGAACTCGTTCAGGACCATCCGGGTTCCGAGCAGGTTGCCGACCACCGGGGCGTCCTGCCAGGGCACGCCCATGCTCCAGGCGAGCGGCGCCAGCGCCCACCCGAAGATCTGCTGGAGGCTCAGGCCGGCCAAGCCGAGCACCGCGTTGACCATCGCGATCAGCGCCAGGAACGAGATCAGCATCGCGCCGACGTTCAGCGCCAGGCCGAGCCCTTCAGCGGTGCCGCGGCCGGCCGCGTCGATGATGTTGACGTCGGTCCGTTCGGTCTCGAGCGCGACCGTGCCCATCGTCTGTGGCACCTCGGTCTCGGGCACGAAGATTTTGGCCATCATCAGCGTCCCCGGCGCGGTCATGATGACCGCGGTCAGCAAGTGCTGCGCCTCGATGCCGAACAGCACGTAGGCGGCCATGATCCCACCCGAGATGTGGGCCATGCCGGAGGTCATCACCGTCATCAGCTCGGAGCTGGTCATGTGCGGCAGGTACGGCCGGATCGTCAACGGCGCCTCGGTCTGGCCCATGAAGATGCTGGCGGCGACGTTCAACGACTCGGCGCCGCTGGCCTTCATGAACCGGCGCATGCCGATGGCGAACACCCGCACCACCAGCTGCATCACGCCGAGGTAGTAGAGGATCGCGAACAGCGAGGCGATGAAGATGATCGTTGGCAGGACCTGGAACGCGAACAGCACCGAATAGCGCGCGCCCTCCTCGCC
>JACDAO010000299.1 GCA_013695405.1 Acidobacteriota bacterium
TTTCGTCCTGCTGGCGAAACAAGTCGAACAGGAAGGGCATGAACTCCGCCGCGATCCCGTCACCGGTGTCATCAACGGTGACCACGCCCCACGCATGGTCCTGCGACAAGGTGACGGTGACGGTGCCCCTGTGCGGCGTGAACTTGACCGCGTTGCTCAGGAGGTTGCGAAAGACCTGCTGCAGTCGGTCCGAATCCGCCTGCAGGCGCAACAGGTGGCCGGCCGGGACCACGTGCACCGCCAGGTGCTTGGTCAGCACGGCATCCGAGAACGCGTCGAGCGCGGACCCGACCACTTCGTGCAGTTCGAGCGTGGTGGGCCGCAGCACGACCTTGTCACGCGTCGCCCGATTCAGTTCCAGCAGGTCGTCGACCAGGCGAATCTGCAACCTGGCGTTGCGCTCGATGACGTCGGCGGCATGCGCAATCTGCAACGGATCGGTGGCGGTCTTGAGCAGCCGCGCCCAGCCGATGATCGGCGTGAGCGGGGTCCGCAGTTCGTGCGACAGCACCGACAGGAAGTCGTCCTTGGCGGCGGCCGCGACGGTCAGTTCGGCGGCAGTGTCCTGGAGCTGGCTGAGCCGGTCTGCCGCGCGCACGATCGTGTCGCCGAGCACCTGCAGCATCTCGCCCTGCAGGCACAGCCGCCGTTCGGACACAGGTGCCAACTTGCGCGCCACGTCCCACAGTTGCTGGAAGGGGACGCGCGCGTCACGCGCGAGGCGCTCGACCGTCAATGTCTGGGGGAAGTCGACCAGCGAGTAGCCGGCCACTGCCGCGCCGACGATGGCGCCGTCGAGCCGCAACGGGGTACCCACCGCGGCGATGCCGTACGCGTCGTGCATGACCGAGACGCCCGGTGTGGCGCCGTCGTCGAGACAGCGGCGAGCGCAGTCGACGAACAGGCTCGGCTGGTACCCGTACTCGGCAAACAGGGCGTGCAGCGGGGTGGCAGGCAGCGGCTCGCAGCGCAGCCGTGCCTGGCCGTCGTAGATCGCGACGGTCAGGTGGGTGGTAGCGCCGTACGTCGCCAGCGCCGGTGTCCAGACGTCCGGGTCGAACCGCGCGCTGTCGGCATCGCCAACGGTGGTCACCTGCACTCGCCGGTGGTGTCCACTGGATTCAGCCCGGCCGCCGCTCTGGCGACCGCGAAATCAACCCGTAGTAGCCGGAGAATGGCTTGCTCGGCATCGTCACGTGCATCTCGCGTGGGAGCACGCGCATCCCCTCGCCAGAGACGGCGCACTCGTGGGTCGTCCTGACGACGGGATTGGCGCGCATCTTGGCCACCGTCAGTCCGAGCCGGAATGTATCGCCGAGTTCGACCCAGTTCATCAGCAGGATGTTGTCGACCAGTGAGCTCATCGCGAAATCGCCCATCATCGACGTCATCCCGAGCATCTCGGGATTCTCGTGGTTGTAGACCGCCGCGACCTGGTGTTCCTTCATCAGCGAGATCAACGCATGAAAGAAGTCGCGGAACATCTGCTCCTTCGTGCCGAGGCTCGACCCGTACGTGGACAGGCTGTCGACCACGACGCGGGTCGGCCGGTGCTCTTCGATGAGGCGTTCGATATCGCTGAAGTGACGGTCGATCTCGATCTCCTGGGGCGGGTCGTAGTGCAGGCGGATTAGGCCGCGATCGATGCCGTCCTGCAGGTCGATGCCGATGCTGTTGGCATTGCGCAGGATCTGCGGCACCTGCTCGTCCAGCGACAGCATCAGGCTCCGTTCGCCGAGCCTGGCACCCTCGGCGATGAACTGGCAGGCCATGACGCTCTTGCCGACCCCGGAGATGCCGGCGACGACGGTGGTGCTGCCCAGGAAATAGCCGCCGTTGACGATCGGGTCGAGCCCTGGCACCCCGGTCGAAATGCGCGTCGACGTGTCGAAGGCCGCGGCTTTGTCGCGGCTGTGCGGGCGCGGTGCCTGGACCCGCCGGTACACTTGGATGCCCTGCCCGTCGACGATTCTGAACGAGTGCCGGCCCATCTGGAAATCATGACCCCGCGACTTGACCACCTGCAGCGAACGGATGGTGGCGCGTGCGACATCCTCCATGCGCAGGCGGATCACCGTGTCGGCGATCGACTCTTCCGGCGGCCCGGTCGGATGGTCGCCGTTCAACGTGCTCGCCTCGATCGCGAGGACGGCGGTCAGGTGCTCGCGCTGCAGTCCCTCGATCAGAATGTGGAAGGCCTCGCGTGGGTCGCGCGGGCTGGTGGCGCCGCCGCCGATCGCGCCGGCCCCGCCGTCGACGAAGATGCGGCGCGCACCCATCCGGGCCGCCTCGTCGAGCAGCAGGCTGTCGGCCTGTTGCAGCTCCTGTTGGAAGACGTGCCGCGTGGTGAAGATGATCTTCAGCAGACCGTCGCGTTCGAGCGCCGGCAGGTCCCAGCCGAAACGCGCGCAATCACGCACCAGTTTCTCCGGGGAGACCTCGAACAGCACGATCAGCCCGGGCTCGCCGAAATCCTTGGCGCCCCGGTACACGAACTCCACACCCAGGGTGGTCTTGCCGCTGCCGGTCGAGCCTTCCAGCAGGATGACGTTGCCGCGGGGGATACCGTTGGCCAAGATGGCGTCGAGGCCGCTGACTCCTGTGAGGACGCGTTCGTCGGCAGGCATAGTGGGTCTCGAAGCAGGGTGGGGCGAGCCGTCGGTCGGGTCGGTCACCGGCTGGCCCGCGCGTCCATCCGGCGGAATCCAGTGCGGTCGACCGTGTCCGCCGCGCGCTCGCGGTCGGTGGCAGGTCGATCGGCGCCGCGCTGGCGTTGTTTCAGGGCCGCGATCAAGCTCCGTCGCCCTGACGTCGTGCCGCCGTGCGTCAACAGGTCGGGCAGCCACGGAGGTGCGCTGGCGACACCAGTGAAGCGGTAGAAGCGTGCCGCGTGGGCGTTGGACTGGTGCCGCTCGAGCAGCCCGGCACCGAGCAAGACCTCCAACGCGCGCGCCAGATTCTTGCCGTCGTATCCCACGAAGCCCGCCAGGGTCTCGCTGGTCAGCAACACCTGCGAGTACCTGACGAAGAACATCAGGAGGTCGAGATCGCAGGGGTGGCGCAGCACCGCGGCCTGGTCGAGCAACGCATGGGCGTCTTTATGGTCCATCTCGAGCCCTCACGTCGCGAGAGATGTCGTCGGTGCCCACGCAGTGTAACCCATCAGGTCGAGCGGAACAAACTCACAGGCTCGCGCCACTGCTCAGATGGCGGGACATCATGACCCGCATTGGCGCATACTGCAGGGAACAGGTTGCGGGTGATCGGGACGTGTCCATGCCTGCGGCCGCATAACGCATGACCTTGGCAAAAGGAATAACCAATGAAGCGACTGATGAGCATGACCTGTCTCGGCGTGATCTGTAC
>JACDAO010000197.1 GCA_013695405.1 Acidobacteriota bacterium
GGCAGGGCCAGACCGGCGGCCAGGAACGCACGGCGAGATGCGGACGAGGTGTGTGGGGTGTCAGCCATGGGGGAGCATCGTACCGGATCGTGCCGTACACTGCCGCTCACTTTCCATGACTGCCCGCCTGCCGCTCGTCGTCGTGCTCACCATCGTCGCGCTGGCGTGCGCCACCGTCTGGACCCAGCCGGCACCGTCGGCGATCGACTGGACTGCCCACGGCGCCGACGCCGGTCACCGCCAGTATTCACCGGCGGCACAGCTGACGCCGGCCAACGTCGCCCGATTGCAGGTGGCCTGGACCTACCGCACCGGCGATGCCCGGCCCGACGGGCGCTCGCAGATGCAGTGCAATCCGATCGTGATCGACGGCGTACTGTACGCGACCTCGGCGCAGCTCAAGGTGTTCGCCCTCGACGCCGCGACCGGCCGCCAACGGTGGGTGTTCGATCCCTTGGCGGTAGCCGGCCCGGACAAGGCCGCAGCCGTCGGAGTCAGTCGAGGCCTGACCTACTGGGCCGAGGGCGACGACCGCCGCATCTTCATGGCCGCCGGCCCGTGGCTGTACGCCCTGCACGCCGGCACCGGGCAGCCGATTCCAACCTTCGGCGAGGCCGGCCGCATCAACCTGCAACAGGACCTCGATCGGGACACCACCGGCCTGTCGGTGCTCTCCAACACGCCCGGGGCCATTTACAAGGACCTGCTGATCGTCGGCAGCAAGGTCTCGGAAGGACCCGGCGCCGCCGCGCCCGGACACATTCGCGCCTACGACGTACGCAGCGGTCGCCGGCGCTGGATCTTCCACACCATCCCGCACCCCGCCGAGCCAGGCCACGAGACCTGGCCCGCCGACGCCTGGCAGCGGATCGGCGGCGCCAACGCCTGGTCGGGCATCAGCGTCGACCACGAGCGCGGACTGGTCTTCCTGCCGACCGGATCGGCCGCGTTCGACTTCTGGGGTGGCAACCGCGCCGGCGCCAACCTCTACGCCAACTCGCTGCTCGCCCTCGACGCCGCCACCGGCCGACGCGTCTGGCACTTCCAGTTCGTCCACCACGACCTGTGGGACCGCGACCTGCCGACCGCGCCGATCCTCGGCACCGTGACCCACCAGGGGCGACGGGTCGACGTGGTGATGCAGGCCACCAAGACCGGCGAGTTGTTCGTCTTCGACCGCGCCACTGGCACGTCGCTGTTCCCGATCGAGGAACGCCCGGTCCCGCCCAGCACGCTCGAGGGCGAGGTGCCGTGGCCGACCCAGCCAGCGTCGACCTTGCCGGCCTTCTCGCGTCAGGTCTTCACCAGCGAGATGGTGACTCGACGCACACCCGAGGCCCGGGCCGCCGTGCTCGCCAAGATCGCGGGCGCGCGGATGGGGCACAAGTGGCACCCGCCGAGCGAACAAGGCACGGTCATCTTCCCCGGCTTCGACGGTGGCGCCGAATGGGGCGGGCAGGCCTTCGACCCCGAGCGCGGCGTTTTCTACGTCAACTCGAACGACATGGCGTGGATCACCCACATGATCGCAGTCGACCGCAGCCGCGAGACCTCCCAAGTCGCGCAGGGCCGGCGCCAGTACCAGATCAACTGCGCGGGCTGTCACGGCATCGACCGCCAGGGCGATGCGCAGCACATCTACCCGTCGCTGCAGGGCGTCGCGCAGAAGCTGCCACGTGCCGCCGTCCACGATCTGCTCGTGCAGGGTCGCGGCGTGATGCCCGCCTTCAAACAGCTGACCGCCGAGCAACGCGCGCAGATCGTCGCCTACCTGTTCGGAGACGAGCCAATCCCTGGTGCGCGCACCCCGGACGAGGGACTGGCCGAGATTCCGTACACCTTCGGCGGCTATACCCGGCTGGTCGATCCCGACGGCTACCCCGGGATCACGCCGCCGTGGGGACAGCTCACCGCAATCGACGTCGGCAACGGCACGATCCTCTGGCAGGTACCGCTCGGCGACCGGCCCGAAGCGCGCGCTGCCGACGCACCGCCAACCGGCACCGAGAATTACGGCGGTCCGGCGATCACCGCCGGCGGCCTGCTCTTCATCGGCGCCACCAACGACGAGAAGTTCCGTGCCTTCGACCTGCGCTCCGGCAAGGTCCTGTGGGAGACCTCACTGCCGGCCGGTGGATACGCCACGCCGGCCACGTACGTGGTCGACGGCCGGCAGTACGTGGTGATTGCCGCGGGCGGCGGCAAGATGGGCACCAAATCCAGCGACGCCTACGTCGCCTACGCCCTGCCGCGGTAGCCGGGCCAACGCGGGTGACCGCCGCCGCCCGCGCAGACCGGCTTCGGGCTTCGGGCTTCGGGCTTCAGGCTGAGGCGCGCTCGAGTTTGATCGGATACGTCTGCTTCGAGTTCCACTGCGCGACGTACATCGCGCCGCTGGCATCGACGTAGACGTCGTGCGGATGGATGAACGGCGTGTTGTGGCCGACCAGCGGCTGCAACACGCCGTTGTCGTAGATCGGGGCGTCGCCGCCGACGACGGAGACCACCCGATCCCTGGCGTCCAGGATCAGGATCATCGCGTTCAGGCTGGCGATCGCGATGTGGCCGTCGGCCATCGCGGCGATGTTGCTCGGCTGCGATCCGGGGACCGGCACCGTCCGCAGCAGCTCGCCTTTCGGCGAGAACCACTTGAGCAGCGCGTTGCCGCGATCGCAGACCAGCAACTCCTTCCCGCCGCGCCGCGTATCCAGCCAGATCGCGTGCGGTTGCTTGAGGTGTTCCGGAGCCGCGCCCGCGCCGCCGAAGGTCGTCACGTACTGCCAGGCCGGATCGAAGTGGTGGATGTAGTGCGAGCCGTAGCCGTCGCTGATGTAGAAGTCGCCCTCGGGCATCACCGCGACGTTGGTGGCGTGGTACTTCGACAGGTCGGGATAGCGGGACGCCAGCGCGTCGGGCGCGATTCGCCGCAGCTCGCGGCCATCGGGCGCACACAACGACACCACCGACAACTGGTGATCGGTCACCCACAGCAGCTCGTCGCCACGGGATCCGGGGCGGAACTCCAGCGCGTGGGCCGCCGGGAAGCGCTGCTCGCGCTTGGCGACAAAGCTGCCGTCCTTCCGATAGGTAATCAGGTTGTTGCTGGTGTGATTGGTCAGCAGGACAATCTGGCCGTCGCGATCCTCGGTGATCGCGTGGCAGTCCTTGATCGGCACCTGGGCCGGGTCGAGCTGTCCCCAACCGGGCCGGACGCGATAGCGGAAGGCACCCTGCCCGAGGGTGTCGTCGGCGCCCTGTACCGCGTCCATGGTCGTCTCAGCCATCGCCAGGCCTGCTCCCGCCGTCACCGCAGCGCCACCGACGCGCTTCAGCATGGTTCGTCGATTCACGGGTATCCCCTCCAGCAGCGCTACTGTACTCCGGCCTCGCACGCGACCACCGCAATCGAGGCGTCGAGGATGTCGAGGGCAACCAGCGCCTGGGCCCTGGTCAGCACCAGCGGCGGCGACACCCGCAGCGCGTTGCGGCCGGCGCCGAGTATCAGCAGCCCGCGGGAGAACGCCTCGTCGATGACCCGGTCGCGCTCACGGCTCGCGCGCTCCCTGGTGGTCCGGTTGCGCACCAGTTCGACGCCGATCATCAGCCCCTTGCCGCGGACGTCGCCGATGATCGCGTGCTTCTGCTGCAGCGCGCGAAAGCCGTCGAGCATGTAGGCGCCGACGTCGGCCGCGTTGGCCATCAGTTGCTCCTGCAGCAGGCGAATCGTGGTCAGCGCCGCCGCGCAGGCGACCGGGTTGCCGCCGAAGGTGCTGGCGTGTGCGCCGGGTGTCCACTCCATCACCCCGGCCCGCGCGGTGACCACGCCGAGCGGCAGACCCGAGGCGATGCCTTTGGCCATCGTGATCATGTCGGGCTGCACCCCGAAATGCTCGATCGCGAACAGCTTGCCGGTCCGGCCCATGCCGGCCTGGATCTCGTCGACGATCAGCAGGATGCCGTGACGCTCGGTCAGCGCCCGCAGGCGTTGATGGAACTGCGGCGGCGGCACCAGGTAGCCCCCCTCGCCCTGGATCGGCTCGACCACCAACCCGGCGACCTCGTCGGGCGAGACCAGATGGACCATCACTTTCTCTTCGAGGAACTCGAGGCATTCGGCCTGGCAGCGATCCGGCGTCAGGCCGACGGGACAGCGGTAGCACTCGGCGTACGGCGCATGGAACACGCCTGGCGCGGTGGTCGCGCCGAAGCCCGTACGCTGCACGCTCCGGCTCGCCGTCAACGACAGGGCGCCCAGCGTCCGGCCGTGGAACGAGCCCATGAAGGCAATCAGGAATGGCCGCTTCGACTGATAGCGCGCCAGCTTGATCGCCGCCTCGTTGGCTTCCGCGCCGGAGTTGCCGAAGAACGAGCGGCTCGGCCCGGGCATCGGCGCCGACTCGGACAGCACCTCGGCCAGCCGCACCTGCGGCTCGTAGTAGAAGTCGGTGCCCGACATGTGCAGGAACTTGCCGGCCTGCTCGACGATCGAGGCGACCACCGCCGGGTGCGAGTGGCCGGTCGAGTTCACGGCGATGCCGGCCGTGCAATCGAGGAAGACGTTGCCGTCGACGTCCTCGACCATCGCGCCTTCGCCACGCGCCATCACGAACGGATAGCCGCGCGTGTACGACGGCGACACGACGTGCCGGTCGCGCTCGATGATCGCCCTGGCCCTGGGCCCGGGCAGCGTGGTTTGGAAGTGCGGCACCTGCGGCAGTGTGCTCATTTGCGTTTCCAGATGGTCCCGGCGGCGCTGTCCTCGAGCACGATGCCACGGCTCTCGAGTGCGGTGCGGATGCGATCCGCCTCGGCGAAGTTCCGCATCCGGCGCGCCTCGATCCGCGCCGCCAGCAGGTCGTCGAGTTCGGCCTGCGGGATCGGCGGCGCCGCTTCCTCGGCGCGGCGCAGCACCAGCACGCCGAGCACCTCGTCGCAGCCGTCGAAGAAGGCCAGCGTGGCATCGGCCTCTTCCCGGCTCAGGGTGCTGGCGTCAATCGCCGCATTGGCCTCGCGCAGCAGCTCGAACACTGCCCCCAGCGCCCCGGGCACGTTGACGTCGGCCGACAGCTTCTGGCGGAAGTCGTCGCGCGCGGCAATCAGGCGCGCCTCCCAGCCCGCCGTGCCGCTGCCGTCCGTGACCCGACCGAGGCGCCCGACGCAGTCCATGATTCGGCGCAGCGCCTCTTCGGCCTGCTGCATCGTCGCCCACGAGAACCGCAGCTGCTTGCGGTAGTGCACCGAGATCAGCAGGTATCGCAACGCCGAGGCCCGGTAACCCTGCTCGAGGATGTCGCGGATCGTGAAGACGTTGCCCAGCGACTTGGACATCTTCTCGCCGTCGTCCATCAGCAGATGCTCGACGTGGAACCAGAACCGCGAGAACGGCGTGCCGGTCGCGCCCTCGGCCTGCGCGATCTCGTTCTCATGATGCGGGAAGATCAGGTCGACGCCGCCGCAGTGGATGTCGATCGGCCCGGGCCCGAGCAGGCGCAGCGCCATCGCCGAGCACTCGATGTGCCAGCCGGGACGACCGGGGCCGACGCCGAGATCCCAGCTCGGCTCGCCCGGCGGTGTCGCCTTCCACAGCACGAAGTCCCGGGCGTCCTCCTTCTCGTACTTGTCCGAATCGATCCGCGCGCCGCTCACGATGCCGGCGTGATCGAGCCGGGCCAGCTGGCCGTAGGCGGGCAGAGTGGAGATCCGGAAGTAAATCGAGCCATCGCTGCGGTAGGTGTGGCCACGCTGCCCGAGCGCCGCGATCATGTCCGACATCGCCTGCAGATTACCCGGGTCGGTGGCGCGCGGTGTGTCCTCGGGCGGCTCGAGGCCGAGCGCCGCGGCGTCCTCGCGGAAGGCGTCGATGTAGCGGCTGGTGTAGTCGCGCAGCGGCACCCCCGCCTTGTGCGACTCGTTGATCGTCTTGTCGTCGACGTCGGTGAAGTTGGTGACGTGATGCACTGCGAAGCCGGCGACGTGACGCAGCGTGCGCCGCAGCAGGTCGACCGCGACGAAGGTGCGGAAGTTGCCGATGTGCCCACGGGCGTAGACCGTCAAGCCGCACGCATACATCCGCACGGTCAGGTCGCGCGACGGGACGAAATCCTCTTCCTGGCGGGACAGCGTGTTGTAGAGGCGCATGCGGCACACCGTGGGCAGGCCGTGGCGGATAGCCGCCGTCGGCACGAGGAATCAGACGCAGCGGCAGGAGACGCGGCAGATTGCCTGGTCGCCCTCGACGCCGCAGGTGACCTGGACATCGGCCGCCAGCGACGGCAGATCGGTGGCCGCCGGCGCCGGGATCGCGCCCGGCGACCACCGCATCTCGGCCACCAGCGCGCCGCCCTCGCGCGCGAACCCGAAGCCAATCGTCGCGGCGTCGTCAGACACGCGGGTCAACAACCAGGGAATCACCTGGTGCATCGCCAACACGAACGGCTCGGTCTGCGCGCCCGGTCCGGCCGCCGCGGCCACCCGACCGACCAGCGCCCGCATCGCCTCGACGAACCGGCCGTCCGGCGAGCACCTGACCGCGAGGGGCAGCGCCGCCGACCCGTCCTCAGGCTGTGTCATACGTCGGCGATTCTATAGCGAAAAGCGGTCGAACACGGACCGCGCCGCCGCCACGTCGGCGCCGATCTGGTGCACCAGCGCCTCGACTCCGGCAAACGCCTGCTCGCCGCGCAGGCGCTGTACGAAGGCCAGCCGCACCCGCGTGCCGTAGAGGTCGGGGTTGACGTCGAGCAGGTGTGTCTCGACACTTACGCGTCCGGCCGCCTCGAAGGTCGGACGCACGCCGATGTTGGTGACCGACGCATGAATCCGGTCGTCCACGGTCAGGGTCGTGGCGTAGACCCCATGCGGTGGCAGCAATTCGTTCTCGGTCTCCAGGTTGGCGGTCGGAAACCCAATCTGCCGGCCGCGCGCCGCGCCGGCGACGACGGTGCCGTCGATGTAGTAGTGGTGCCCGAGCAGCGCGCCCGCCTCGTCGACTCGCCCCTCGGCCAGCAGCCGTCGCACCCGCGTGCTGCTGACCACGAAGTCCTTGTAACGGACCGGATCGATCTTGTCGGCGCGGAACCCGTACAACTGCCCGAGATCCCGCAGCAGCGAGAAGTTGCCGGTGCGATCGCGGCCGAACAGGAAATTGCCGCCGACCCAGACCTCGGCGGCGCCGAGCCAGTCGACCAGCACCCGGCGGACAAAGCTGTCCGGATCCAGCCGCGACAACTCGTGATCGAAGCGCACCAGCGCGACTCCCTCGATGCCGGCGCGGGCCAGCGCTTCGATCCGCTGCGCGGTGGTCATCAGCAGTGACGGCGCCTTCTCCGGGCGAAGCACCCGCGGCGGGTGTGGGTCGAAGGTCATCACCAGCGGGGTGCCGTGCCGCTCGCGGGCCTGCCGGCACACGCGATCGAGGATCTTCTGGTGGCCGCGGTGCAGGCCGTCGAAGTTGCCGAGCGCGACCACCGGATACGGCCAGCGCTGCGGCCGCGGCGGATCGTCCGGAAAGCGGATGACTTCCACCCGGAGCCGCGCGCCATGTCGCACGTCAGTCATGAGGGCGTGGTGGGATCGAGACGGACCGACTGTCGATCATACGCGAGCGCCATGCCGGCCGGCAGCCGGGCGTTGGTCGCGGCGTGGCCGAGATCGTGGGACATGTGGGTGAACAACGTCCGCCGCGACCCGGTGCGCTGGGCCGCCGCGACCGCCTCGGCCAGCGAGAAATGCGTCGGGTGGCGATGGTCGCGCAGGGCGCCGATCACCAGCAGGTCGAGGTCCTCGAGCAGGGGCCACGCCTGGTCCGGAATGCCGCTGCAGTCGGTCAGATAGGCGAAGCGGCCGATGCGGTAGCCGAGAATCGGGCGGCGCCCGTGCAGGATTGGCACCGGGATCCAGCACGTACCGGCAATCTCGAACGGTCCATCGACCAGCGACGGCACCAGCCGGGGCACACCCATCCCCAGTTCGATCGGCGAGGAAAACGCGTAACCGAAAATCCGGGTCAGGTCGTCCAGCGTCGGCTGGTCGCCGTGCACCACCAGCGGTCCGCCCTTGAGCGCGTTGAACCGGCGCAGGTCGTCGAGCCCGAAGACATGATCGGCGTGGCTGTGGGTGTAGACGACCGCGTCGACCCGAGTCAGCCCCGCTGCCAGCGCCTGGCTGCGCAGGTCGGGCGTGGTGTCGACCAGCACCTGCGTGCCATCGTCCTGCGTCACGACAATTGAGGCTCGGAACCGCTGGTCCTCGGGATCGGCCGACTGGCATACCCCGCAGGTGCAGCCGATCACCGGGATGCCCTGCGAGGTGCCGGTGCCGAGAAACGTAATCTGCACGCTACGGCGTGATGATGCGCGATGGTCCCTTGGTCGAGGCTTCCACGTACTTCATGCGGAGCTCGTACAGCGCGCTCTCGAGAAACTGCTGCTCGTCCGACGTCAGGTTGCCGCGGGTCTTCTCCTGCAGCATCGTCAGCACATCGATGGCGTGGCCAGCCGAGACCATGTTGACCGAGGTGATCCCGGTGACCGGGTCGGCCTGGTCGCCCAGATACACCGCCGCCGCCATCACGAGACCCGAGACATAGCCGAGAAATGGCAGCGACGCGGCGGACGGCTCGGACATGCTCGGATGCTAGCATACGGGCCGGATTGCTCATGTCACACGCCGAGGCAGGCGCTGCGTTCGTCACGTTGGTCGAGATCATGGCCCGCCTGCGCGGCCCGGACGGCTGTGCCTGGGATCGGGCCCAGACGCTGCGTAGCCTGAGCCGCTACGTGCTCGAGGAAGCGGCTGAAGTGGTCGACGCAATCGAGCGCGACGACCCGGAGGGCCTGCGAGAAGAGGTCGGCGATCTGCTGTTCGAAGGCGTGTTCCTGTCGCAGGTCAGCGCCGACCAGGGTGGCTTCGACGTCGCCGCGGCCCTGCGCACGGTGTCCGACAAACTGGTCCGGAGGCACCCCCACGTGTTTCCTGCGCCGACCCCCGCGAACCCGTCGCGTCCGGACGAAGACGGCCCTGGCACGCCGGTGCCGCTCAGCCCCGAGCAGGTCAAGGCGCAGTGGGACGTGATCAAGCAACGCGAAAAGGCCGAGGCCGGGCGCATGCCGCGGCACGTGCTGGACGGCATCCCACTGGCCGAACCGGCGCTGTCGCGCGCCCGCGCCCTCTGCGCACGGGTCGCGACGGTCGGCTTCGACTGGCCGACCGCCGAGAGCGTCCTCGAGAAGCTCGACGAAGAAACGCGCGAGGTGCGCGCGGCGATGGCCAGCGGCGATCGCAACGCGATCGAGGACGAGATCGGCGACATGCTGTTCGTGATCGCCAACCTCGCCCGCAAGCTCGATGTCGACGCCGAAACCGCGCTGCGCCGCGCCAACCTGAAGTTCATTCGCCGGTTCGCGGCGGTCGAGACTCGACTGCAGGCGGCTGGGCTGTCGCTGACCGACGCGACGCTCGCGCAGATGGAGCAGGCGTGGCAGGCCACCAAGCGCGACGAGCCGTCGTCACGCTGACGCTGCCCGACGCGCCGGTTGCGGTCCGCACCAGCAGGACCCGGCCGTTGGTGGCCAGCTGAATGGCGCCGACCTGGTCGGTGCGCAGCAACGGCACACCGCGCGCGGACAGCCGCTGCACCACCGCCGCCGCAGGATGGCCGAAGCGATTGCCGCGACCGCTCGAGGCGATCGCCACAACCGGCGCAGCTGCCTCGATCAACGCCGCGCTGGTCGACGACGCACTGCCGTGGTGGGCGAGTTTCCACACCGTCAGCGGCGCCGCCGCCAGTGTCGCGGCGAGTGACCGCTCGACCTCCACGGTGACGTCGCCCGGCAGTAGCACGCCAACCGCACCGAAG
>JACDAO010000204.1 GCA_013695405.1 Acidobacteriota bacterium
CAGACCACCACGCGGACGTCGCGCGCCACCAACTCGGCGGCCAGCGCTGTGGCTGCTGCGTCGGCGCCCGCCTCGAAGCGCGCTGCCCCTTCGAGCGTCGCGGCGATGTCCACCATCAGGCTGTCGCGTTGGACCGCGCCGGAATCGACGGCCCACTCGACCACCGTGGCGGGGACGCAGAGCGTGCGCGCCAACAACGCACGCGACGCGGCCGTGAACAGATGGATTGGCTGGCCGGGGCAGAGGCGGCCGAACGCGTTGACGACCTCGACCTGACGACTGGCGTGCCCGAAGCCGTGCCCCGAGATGCAGAACGCGACCGCCACGCGTCAGCCGGCGACGACCGGCTCGGCCGGCGGCGTCACCGCTGGGATCTCCACCGGCGGCGGCTCGACCCGCGCGCCGAGCGCGATCGCCACGGCCTCCTCGAAGGTCGACACCGGCACGAACGAGAGGTCGCGGCGCGCTTCAACCGACAGCTCGTCGAGGTCATCGGCGTTCTGATCCGGCAGAATCATCGTCTTGACGCCGTGGCGGCGTGCAGCCAGCGCCTTCTCCTTGATGCCGCCGACCGGCAGGACCAGCCCGCTGAGGGTGATCTCGCCGGTCATCGCGACGTCGGGCGTGACCGGGGCCTTGCGCGCCGCCGACAGGATGGCGATCGCCATGGTCACGCCGGCCGACGGGCCATCCTTGGGAATCGCCCCGGCCGGCACGTGCAGGTGCAGGTCGTGCTTGGTCAGAAAGTCCTCGGCGATGCCGAGCGCCGAGGCGCGCGAGCGCACGTGACTGAGCGCGGCACGCGCCGACTCCTGCATCACGTTGCCGAGTTGGCCGGTCAGCACCAGTTGCCCCTTGCCGCCGGGCAGCAGGGTCGCCTCGACGTAGAGCACGTCACCGCCCGACTCGGTCCACGCCAGGCCGGTGACCACGCCGGGGCGCGACAGCCGGAACGGCGCGTCGTTCTTGATCTTCGGCGGGCCGAGATACTCGGGGACGTCCTCGGCGGCGACCCGGAACGGCGCCTCGAGCGCCACGCTCATGATCGGCATCTGCGGCGGCGGTGGCGGATCGCCGATCGGCGCTTCTGGCAGATCGCGATCAGGGTCGGGCGGGGGCGGCGGATCGCCTTCGGGCAGCTCGTCGGGGTGCGGGTCGCCGGGCAGCTCGCGCGGGTCGGGATCCTCGCGTGACGGTTCCGGGCCGTCCGGGTTGTCCGGATCCCGCTCCGGTGACGGCGGCGGCATCGTCGGCGGTTCACCGGACGGTGAATCGGGCAGCGGCATGTCGACGGTTGCGACCGGATCGTCGACCACCGCGTGGCTCGCCGTCCGGATGGTCGTGTCGACGCCGGCGACGCGGGCTGCGAGCTTGCGCGCGATCGTCCCGATCTGCCGCTCCAGGCCACGCACCCCGGCCTCGCGGGTGTATTCGCGGATGACGCGGCTCAAGGCCGGGGAGCTGAGCTCGAGCCCGTCGGCGGGCAGGCCGTGTTCCCTGAGCTGCCGCGGAATCAGGTACGAGCGCGCGATGTGCGCCTTGTCCTCCTCGGTGTAGCCGCTCAGCGTGATCACCTCCATGCGATCGATCAGCGCAGGATGCACCGTGCTCAGGTTGTTGGCCGTGGCGATGAAGAGCACCTTGGACAGGTCCACCGGCACCTCGAGGTAATGGTCGCGGAACGTGTGGTTCTGCGCCGGGTCAAGCACTTCGAGCATCGCCGACGCCGGATCCCCCGAGAATCCGCCGGCGGTGAGCTTGTCGATCTCGTCCAGCATGAACACCGGATTCATTGTCCCGGCTTGTTTGAGCGCCTGCACCATGCGGCCCGGCATCGACCCGATGTAGGTGCGGCGATGGCCGCGAATCTCGGCCTCGTCGCGCACGCCGCCGAGGGAAATTCGCACGAATTTGCGGTTCATCGCCCGCGCGATCGACTGGCCGAGCGAGGTCTTGCCGACCCCAGGGGGACCGGCAAAGCACAGGATCGGGCCCTTCATGTCGTTCTTCAGCTTGCGCACGGCCAGGTACTCGACGATGCGGTCCTTGACCTTGTCGAGGTCGTAGTGGTCCTCGTCGAGCACGCGGCGGGCGGCATGCGGGTCGAGCCGGTCCTCCGAGACCGTGCTCCACGGCACCTCGAGCACCCAATCCAGATAGGTGCGCACCATCTGGTACTCGGGCGAGGCCTGCGACATCCGCTCGAGGCGATCGAGTTCGCGCGTGGCGGGGCGCAGCACGGCCTCGGGCAGCTTGGCGTCGACCAGCCGCTTGCGCAGTTCGGCGATCTCCTGGCCTTCCTCTTCGCCGAGTTCCGACTGGATCGCCTTGAGCTGCTGGCGCAGGTAGTACTGGCGCTGCGCGTCGCTCATCTCCTGCTGGGCCTGTGACTCGATCTTGCCCTTCAGTTCGAGCAGCTCGACTTCACGTCGCAGCGCCGCAGTGATCGCGCTCAGCTTGACGCGCAGATCGTCCTGCTCGAGCAGCAGCTGCTTGTCCTCGGGCTTCATGTCGATCAGCGTCGCCAGCAGGTAGACCAGGCGCAGCGGCTCGTCGATGCCGGCGACGATCGAGCGCAGGTCGGGCGACAGCCCGGTGGCCAGCGAGAACGCCTTCTCGACCAGATCGCGCAAGGTGCGCAGGTAGGCGTCGATCTCGAGGCCGGTCGCATCGGGTTCTGGCGCCGCGGCGATGGCGGCGTCCATCACGTTGCCGTCGCGAGTGATCTCGTCGAGGCGGACCCGCGCCAGCCCTTCGACCAGCACCTGCAGGCCCATCGCTCCCTTGGCCATCTGGCGGATCACCGCCACGGTGCCGACCTTGCGCAGCTGGTTGGGCTGCGGGTCGTCGGCATCGCCAACCTGCATCACCAGCACCAGCATGCGGTCGCCGGCCAGCGCACGATTGACGGCGTCGACCGACACCGCCCGGTTGACCGCGAGCGGCTGGACCGTGAGCGGGAAGACCACCGTGCTGCGGAGCGGGAGGACGGGCAGCCGTGCGGGAAGTTGCAGATCCTGAACGTCAGCGTCAGCCACGAGGCGTCGTCTCCAATGAGGGGCCGCTCCGGTTTCACGGGCCCGATAGCCGTAGGACGCGCCGGGCCGGGCCAGCGTCCGGAGCGCCCAGACGGCCAGTCTATCAGCCGGTGTGCGCGCCGCGCGCTATGATGCGCCATGCTGTCGTTGCGCCCCAGGGCGAGCGAGTTCGCGCCGTTCTACGCCGGCTACGTGGCGCTGGTTCCCGACGCCGGGTGGCTCGAGCGCTTGCACGGCCAGCCCGACCAGTTCCGGGCGCTGCTGAGCGGCTACGACCCGGATCGCGCGATGCTCCCGACCGCGCCGGGCAAGTGGTCGCTGCTCGAGATTCTGGCGCACATCGCCGACACCGAGCGGGTGTTCGCATTCCGGCTGCTCTGGTTCGCGCGCGGCGATGCCAGCGAGTTGCCGGGGTTCGACCAGGACGCGTGGGTCGCCTCCAGTCACGCCAACCGCCGCACCATCGAGCAGGCGCTCGACGACCTCGCCGCGGTCCGCGACGCGACGCTGACGCTGCTCGAGACCATCGCCGACGACCTCGCCGAGCGCACCGGCGTGGCCAACGGCCAGCCGGTGACGGTGCGCGCGCTGGCCTGGATCATCGCCGGCCACACGCAACACCACCTTGACGG
>JACDAO010000222.1 GCA_013695405.1 Acidobacteriota bacterium
GGGGGAGGGTTCGCCGTGTCTCCCGATGGCCAGTGGATTCTCTTCGCTCGCGTAGACCAGATTGATAGCGAGATCATGCTGGTGGAAAATTTCCGCTGAAGGTGTCGCGAGATAATTGCCAATGTTGTGTCCCACTACCGCATTGTCGAGAAGCTGAGCGGCGGCGGGATGGGGGGTGTCGTGTACATAAGCTTCCAGGCGGCGCCGTAGCGCAGCGGCCGACGATTCGGTCGACACGCCGACAATTCCCCACAGCAGAGTCGCGACTACGATTCCGCCGAGGTAACGGATCGCCACAGGGCGCCGTCGCATTTCACGTGAAACACCCCGCAGCCAGCAAGAGGCCACCCGACCATCACGCCGCCTAGGCTAGACGTCCAGTTCTTGGGCCTCTTCGGCCCGATCCATGATGAAGCGGAAGCGCGCCGACGCGTCCTTGCCCATCAACTCGTTGATGATTCGGTCAGTGACCAACTGGTCGGCGATGTCGACCCGCAACAGGCGCCGGGTCTTCGGGTTCATCGTGGTCTCCCACAACACCTTGGGCATCATCTCGCCGAGGCCCTTGAAGCGGGTGATCTCGGGCTTGGCGCGGCCCGTCGCCTTGCGGACGATCGCGTCGCGCTGCGCATCGTCCTGGGCCCACTGGGTGTCCTTGCCGATGTCGATGCGGTAGAGCGGCGGTTGCGCGAGGTAAACCCGGCCGCTGCTGATCAACTGCGGCATGTGCCGGTACACGAAGGTCAGCAACAGGGTCGAGATGTGGTGCCCGTCCGAGTCGGCATCGGCCAGCAGAATCAGCTTGCCGTAGCGCAGCCGGGTCAGGTCGAACGACTTGCCGACGCCGCAGCCGAGCGCAGTCACCAGATCGGCCAGTTCCTTGTTCTCGAGCACCTTGGCGGTCGAGACGCACTCGGTGTTCAGCACCTTGCCGCGAAGCGGAAGGATTGCCTGACGGATCCGGTCGCGCCCCTGCTTGGCCGAGCCGCCGGCCGAATCACCTTCGACCACGAACAACTCGCTCTGGCTGCGGGTGGTGGTGGTGCAGTCCGAGAGCTTGCCGGGCAGGGTCAGACGATGGGCGGTGGCGCTCTTGCGGGTCACCTCCTGCTGGGCCGCCCGGCTCGCCTCGCGGGCGCGGGCCGACAAGATGATGCGCGCGATGATCGACTCGGCCACCGAGATGTTGGTGTTCAGCCAGTGTTCGAGCGCCGGCCGGACCAGGCCGTCGACCGCCGACAGCATCTCGGCGTTGTTCAGACGATCCTTGGTCTGCCCCTGGAACTGCGGCTCCTCGATGAAGATGCTGAGCACCCCGACCAGCCCTTCGCGCAGGTCCTCGGCGGTCAGGGTCACGCCGCGCGGCGTCAGGGCGTGGGTCTCGATGAAGTTGCGCAGCGCCTTGCCGAGGCCGGCCCGGAACCCGTTCTCGTGCGTGCCGCCCGACCCGGTCGGAATGCCGTTGACGTAGCTGCGCAGGTGCTCGTCGGTGGCTTCAGTCCATTGCAGCGCGAGGTCGAGGCGCAGCGCGCCGTCTCGTGCGACCACGAACGGCAGATCGTGCACGGCACGCGCGCCGCGACCGGCCACCAGCGTCCGCAGGTAGGCCGCCAGGCCCTCGGCCTGGAGGTAGGTGACCTTCTGGCCGGAGACCTCGTTGTCGAAGACGATTTTCAGTCCGCGATGCAGGTAGCTGGCGATCTCGAGCCGGTGGGCGATGGTCTCGGCGTCGAACTCGACCTTCGGGAAGATGGTGGCGTCCGGGCGGAAGAACACGGTGGTGCCGGTGCCGCGCGCCGGTCCGAGCGCCCGGATGGCTCCGACTGGCACCCCCTGCCGGAACCGCTGCTCCCACGCCTGGCCGTCGCGCTTGACGGTGGCGACCAGTTCCTTGGACAGCGCGTTGACGACGCTGGCGCCGACGCCGTGCAGACCCCCGGCGGTCTTGTAGTTGCCCTGCTCGAACTTGCCGCCGGCGTGCAGCACCGTGAAGATCACTTCCAGCGCGCTCTTGCCGGTCTTGGCGTGGGTGCCCACCGGAATGCCGCGACCATCGTCGGTCACCGTGAGCGAACTGCCGTCGGCGTGCAGGGTGACGCCGATCTGGCTGGCGTGACCATTCATCGCCTCGTCGATGGCGTTGTCGAGCACCTCCCACACCAGGTGATGCAGACCGGAGGCGCCGACGCCCCCGATGTACATGCCGGGGCGCTTGCGCACGGGCTCGAGGCCCTCGAGGACGGTGATGTCGTTGGCGGAATAGGACGTGCTCATGCAGGGGTCGGGCTCGGACGCACGGCTCGGCGTGATCGGGGCGGACGAGGCGACGTCCGCCGGTAGTGAGGATACGCTGCCTGATGCCTGATGCCCGATGCCCTGCTGCCTTAGAGCGTGGACCCGCGCCCGATGGCCGACGGCCGATTGCCGACGGCCGTCTTCACTTGATGAACAACATCTCTCGGTAGGTGGGCAGCGGCCAGGTGTCCGAGGGCACGACGCTCTCGATCGCATCGCCAGTCTCGCGCAGGGACAGCATCGCCGGCACGATCGTGTCGCGCATGTACCTGGCGTGCTTGTCGGCGTGCCCGTTGCCTTCGTGCGCGATCGCGGTGGTCAGCGCCTCGGTGCGGATCTTGAACGTATCGACCAGGCCGGAGAAGGTGACCAGCAGCTTCTTGGTCTGCTTGCTGGTGACGCCCGCGGCCTTGCCGGCGGCCACCGCCTGGGCGACCACCGTCAGGTAGTTCAAGGCGGCCGGCAGAATGTAGCGGTTGGCCATCAGCACCATCGTCTGTGCCTCGATGTTGATGGTCTTGTTGTAGGTCTCGAAGTTGATCTCGTTGCGGGCCTCGAGTTCGCGCTTGTTGAGGACCTTGTAGGTCTCGAACAGCTTGACCGCATCGGGCTTGATCAGTTCGGGCAGCGCGTCGACGGTGTTGCGCAGGTTGAGCAGGCCGCGCTTGCCGGCTTCCTTCTGCCACTCGTCGGCGTAGCCGTTGCCGTTGAAGATGATCCGCTTGTTGGCCTTGACCATCTTCACCAGGAGTGTGCCGACCGCGTCCTCGAGCGCGACGCCCTTGCCGACGGCGCCCTCGAGTTCACCGGCGATGTAGTCGAGCGATTCGGCCACCGCCACGTTGAGGACGATGTTGGGCAGCGCGACACTCTGGTTCGAGGACACCGCGCGGAACTCGAACTTGTTGCCGGTGAAGGCAAACGGACTCGTCCGGTTGCGGTCTCCGGCGTCGCGCGGCAGTTTGGGCAGCACGCCGACACCGATGTCGAGGATGCCGCCGCTCTTGGTGGTTTTCGCGCTTCCGGCCTTCTCGATCTGCTCGAAGATCTTGGTCAGCATGTCGCCGAGGAAGATCGAGATGATCGCCGGCGGGGCCTCGTTGGCGCCGAGCCGGTGGTCGTTGCCGGCGCTGGCCACGCTCATGCGCAGCAGTCCCTGCC
>JACDAO010000234.1 GCA_013695405.1 Acidobacteriota bacterium
GTCGGCGCGCTGCCGGTGATCATCGAAGACGACGTGCTGGTCGGCGGCAATTCGGGGATCTACGAGGGCGCGGTGGTCAAGGCGCGCGCGGTGATCGGCGCCGGCACCATCCTGACCGGATCGACCCCGGTCTACGACCTGCCGAACGGCCGGATCATCCGTCCCGAGAACGGCCAGCCGCTGGTGATTCCCGAGGGTGCCGTGGTCGTGCCGGGGGCGCGCGCGGTGACGGCCGGACCGGGGGTCGAGTGGAAGCTCTCGCTGGCCACGCCAGTGATCGTCAAGTACCGCGACAGCCGCACCGACACCCGTACCGAGCTCGAACAGTGGATTCGCTAGACGTACCCGCGCTGACGCGCCTGCTGGTCGACATCGACAGCACCACCGGCCAGGAGGCGGCTGTCTGCGCCGTGGTCGCCGACCTGCTCGAGGCGCGCGGCTACACGGTGACACGCCAGCCGGTCACCGACCGGCGCTTCAACATCCTGGCGAGCCTCGGCGTGCCCGAGGTGGTGTTCTCGACGCACATGGACTGCGTGCCACCGTTCATGCCGGCGCGGGTCGAAGGCGGCGCCATTCACGGCCGCGGCAGTTGCGACGCCAAGGGCATCATCGCCAGCCAGATCGGCGCGGCCGAGGCACTGCGGGCCGCAGGTGAGACGCGGGTCGGGCTGCTGTTCGTCGTCGGCGAGGAGCGCGGCTCCGACGGCGCGATGATCGCCGACGCGCTCTCGACTGGTGCGACACGGTATTTGGTCAACGGCGAGCCGACCGAGGGCAAGCTGGCGCGTGGGCACCGCGGCGTCTGCCGCGTCAAGCTGCACGCGCATGGCCGGGCCGCCCACTCGGGGTATCCGCAGCTCGGCGAATCGGCGATCGAGAAGCTGCTCGACGCCCTGGCCCAGTTGCGCGCCATGCCGTTCGTCAGCGATCCGGTGCTCGGGCCGATGCAGGTCAACATCGGCGGGCTCAGCGGCGGCGTCGCCCCGAATGTGATTCCTCCGGAAGCGTCAGCCGACTTGCTGTTCCGGATCGTCACGCCGGTGGCCGAGGTGATCGAGGGGCTGGTGCCGCTGCGTCCGCTGGTCGACGTCGAGTACGTCTACCACGTCGACGCGATCCACATGAACGTCCTGCCGGGGTTCGACTCGGAAGTGGTCGGTTACACGACCGACGCGCCGCTGCTGACCGCATGGGGCACCCGGCTGATGTACGGGCCGGGATCAATCCACGTCGCGCACACCGATCACGAGCACGTGGCGGTCGCCGACCTGCACCGCGCCGTCGACGATTATCAGCGCCTGGCCTGCATGCTGCTGGAGCCGGCGGCGGGGTGACCGCGTAGGCGTCGGACTTGTCCGACGCGGTCTCGCGGTCTCCCACGCAGGCGTCGGACTTGTCCGACGCGCACGTCGGTCGCCGCGTCATCGGGCTCTGCTACTGTGGTTCGATGAGTGGTCAACCCCTCGCGTACCTGAACCCGGAGTTCCTGGAGAGCGACGAAGCGCGGCCGCTGCGCATCCTGGCCGAGTACATCGAGCCGCACCGTCGGTTCACCGAGGAGAAGATCCAGGACACGGTGGTGTTCTTCGGCTCGGCCCGGATCAAGAGCCGGTTCGACACCCGGCGCGAGGTCCGCCTGCTCAAGGCGCGCGGCTCGAATGCGGCCCAGGCGCGGGCGATGAAGGACGAACTCAAGCGCGCCGACAAGGCGGCCGAGTGGTCGAAGTACTACGAGGATGCCCGGACGCTGGCGCGGATGCTGGCCGAATGGAGCGGCGGGCTCGACAGCGCGATGCACCGCTTCGTTGTCTGCTCGGGCGGCGGCCCCGGCATCATGGAAGCGGCCAATCGCGGCGCCCACGAGGCCGGCGGCAAGAGCATCGGGCTGAACATCAAGCTGCCATTCGAGCAGGGCCCGAACCCGTACATCAGCGACCGGCTCCACTTCGAGTTCCACTACTTCTTCATGCGCAAGTTCTGGTTTGCGTATCTGGCCAAGGCCCTGGTGGTCTTCCCCGGCGGCTTCGGCACGCTCGACGAGGTGTTCGAGATCCTCACGCTGGCGCAGACCCAGAAACTGTCCAAGCAGCTCAAGGTGATCCTGTACGGGTCGGCTTACTGGGATCAGGTGCTGCACTTCCAGCCGCTGGTCGAGTGGGGTGCGATCCACCCGGACGATCTCTACCTGATGGACAAGGTCGACACCCCGCGGCGCGCCTTCACGGTGCTGCGCGAGCACCTCCAGCGCCACCACCTGCACCCGGAACTGCCGTCCGACCGTCCGAACACGCCAGACCTCGCCAAGACGCGAGGGTGACGCTCCCTGAGCCCTGAGCCCTGCGCCCTGGGCCTACTTCATCTCCTTGATCCGGATGTTGCGGAACTCGACGTAATCGTTGTGGCCGAGCAAGCCGATATGACCGCTGGTGCGTTGCAGACCCGGGTGCTTCTTCAGCACTTCTGGATCCGTGACCGCCGACAGGTCGGCGTCGAGGATCGTCTGGCCGTTGAGCACGACGGTGATCTGGTGGCCCCTGGCAGTCACTTCCTGCGTGTTCCACTGGCCGGCCGGCTTCATCGCGCCGCGCTTGGCCGCGACGACGTCGTAGACGCTGCCGTGATACTGCGCGTCGCGCAGCTTGCCCCACTTGCCTGCCAGCGCGGACGCCTCATCGATGATCTGCAGCTCCATGCCGGCGTAGGCGGCATCGCCCTCGCGGGGGGTGCGGATGCCGAGGCCGTTGTTGGAGCCTTCGGGCGGCATCTTGAACTCGAAACGCAGCACGAAGTCGCTGTACTCCTTGTCGGTGAGCAGGTTGCCGCCGCCGCCCCTGGCGCAGTACAGGACGCCGTCCTTGACGCCGTAGCCCTCGCCGCGCTGGCCGACCAGCGTCCAGCCCTCGAGGGATTTGCCGTCGAACAGCGAAGTGAAGCCGGACTCGACCGATTGCGTGAATGCCGTGGTGGCGAGCGCGAGCGTGAGGGTGGCGGAACAGATCAGGGCGAAGGGTCGACGCATCGGTGGATCTCCTCGGTCAGTAGAGCAGGCAGGGCGTGCGCAACCCGTCGAACGACGTCGCGTCGAGCCGACAGGTGACGCTGATCTCGAGCGGGCTCGCACCTGCGTCCACGGCACGACGCAGGCCATCCG
>JACDAO010000243.1 GCA_013695405.1 Acidobacteriota bacterium
CCACCCGGCCCGCCCGCAACGTCAGTTCGCAAGTCAGACGCCGGTCGCCGGTGATGGTGCCACGCGCGCCGTCGGCGTACCCGAAGCGACCGTCGAGCACGCGCAGCAGCGCGACGTCGGCCTCGGCCCCGACCGACAGGTGCCCCAACTCCGGCCGCTTGATTACCTTCGCGGGCGTGTCGGTGGAGGCGCGCACGACCTCCCGCAGCGGCATGCCCGTGACGAGGAACTTCGACATGGTGGTGAGCATGTCAATCATCGCGCCATTCATGCTGCCGGTGTGTAAATCCGTCGAGATCGTGTCTGGGTAGAACCCCTGAGTGACCGCGGGCACCATGGTGCGGAACACGAAGCTGCCGCCGCCATGGCCGACGTCGAACAGCACGCCGCGCGCCCGCGCCTGCTTCACGTAATCGAGCACGCGGCCGTTGGCGTCGATGTACGGGACGGGCCCGCGGAACATGTGCGTGCTGATGTCGCCAGGCCGCAGGCGCTCGGTGACCAGCTGGTGATAGGGACGCTCTTCGCGGAAGTACCCGAAGTCCACCATCACCGGTACACCCGCCGCCTTTCCGGCCTCGATCGCGCGATCCACGGAGACCCATTCGGGACCCATGTAGTGCGCGGACTTGATGCCGACCACCACGTCGCGGTGCCTGCCCGCCATGTCTGACGTCGCCTTGGCGTCCATGTCGAGCACGTTCTGCTCGGGCACGTCGGTCAGCATGCCAAAGCCGGCGATGTTGAGCAGCGCGAGCACGCGGGTGCCGGCCCGATCGATGACCGTGCGCCGAAAGTCCTCGAAGTTGCGCCACCCCGAACTACCCGCGTCGACCATCGTGGTGACACCGGTGCGGAAGCTGAAGCCGTCAGGCAACACGCTGTTGTCGCCGGCCCAGGCGCCGCGCATGCCGGTGGTGGCGAAGACGTGCACGTGGATGTCAATCAGACCCGGCGTGACGTACAGTCCGCCGGCGTCGACGACCTGCGTGGCGCTGGCCGGGTCGATGGCCGTCCGGACCGCCGCGATCTTGCCGCCCGCGACCGCCACGTCCATGACGCCATCGAGTCCGTTTCGCGGGTCGATGACGTGCCCGCCCTTGAGCAGCAGGTCGTACGCCGGCTGGGCGCCCGCGCGGGGCACGGCGACGAGGATGACCAGCACCGCCCGCCAGAATCGGACAAGTGAGACAGGCACGTGATTCACCTCGTGGTCGAGTGGGTCGGGTGCTGCCACGCGTTCTACCACGACTGGGCACTGATATCACTGCGCGTCGTCGAGTGATACCATCCATGACATGGCTTCGCGCACTGCCAGTCGCGCGCCGACGCCGGCCTCTCGCGAGGCGGCCGTGCGGTTCTTGCTTCGTTTGCCCGCGCCGTTACACCGGCAACTGGTGGCCAGTGCCGCAACCGAGAGCCTGTCGCTGAACGAGTACTGCGTGCAGCGCCTGGGCGGCTCCGACCTGTGTGTCGCGGGCCGGCAGCACGTGGCAGCCGTGCTGGCGTCGGCCTCGGCCGTTGCTGGCACTCACTTGCTTGGCATCATCGCGCATGGCTCCTGGGTGCGGGGCGAAGCGCGCGATTCCTCCGACGTGGACGTGATGGTGGTGGTGGAACCGTCGATGCCCCTGACTCGGGACCTGTACCGGACGTGGGACGTGGCGGCCCCGACCTGGGACGGCCGCACCGTGGACGCCCACTTCGTGCACCCGCCTCCGCAACGTGGCCGCGCGAGCAGTGTGTGGTGCGAACTGGCGGTCGAGGGGTTGCTGCTCAGCGACCGAGACGGCACCCTGTCGGCGGCGCTCGTCGACGTCCGGAGAGCGATCGCGCACGGCCGCCTCGTGCGGAAGACCGCGCACGGACAGCCGTACTGGACCGAGGCCGCGTAGTGCAGAACCGGGACCTGGCGGCCGACCACTTGCGCCGCGCGGGTGCGCGCCTGCTCGCCGTCGACACCCTGTTCCGGGCCGAGAGCTGGGCCGACGTCGTTCGCGAGTCGCAGGAGATCGTCGAACTGGCGCTCAAGGGCCTGCTGCGCGCCTGCGGCGTCGAGCCACCGCGCATCCACGACGTAGCGGACGTCCTGATCGCCGAACTGGTGCGTCTGCCCGAGGTGCTGCACCAGGACGTGCCGCGTCTGGCCGAGATCTCGCGCGGTCTGCGGCGGGATCGCGAGCTGGCCTTCTATGGCGCCGAAGACCTCACGCCGTCGGACTTCTACAAGAAGCCCGACGCCGTCGCTGCGCGCGCGTCCGCCCGGTTCGTGGTCGACAGGGTGCGGCCCCTCGTCGCACCGCGCTGAACGACGAACGCATCGCGTGTCTCCTCCCCCGATGCGGCCCGTCCCGGTTTCCGTCGTGCTGCATCACGTGCGCAGCCTGTACAACGTCGGGTCGTTCTTCCGCACGGCTGACGGCGCGGGCGTCCGCGAGCTGGTGCTGTCGGGGATCACCGCCCGGCCACCGCGCAAGGAGATCGCCAAGACCGCGTTGGGCGCCGACGAGACGGTGCCGTGGCGCGGGGTCGACGATCTCCCGGCGTGGATGGACGACTTCGCGCGTGCCGGCGGCGAACTCGCTGCGGTGGAGCTCACCGATCAGGCCCGGGACCTGTTCGAGTGGAGGCCGCGCTGGCCGGTCGCGGTGCTGTTCGGCCACGAGGTCGACGGCCTGCCGCCCGACCTGCTCGCCCGCTGTGCGATCCATGTCCGCGTGCCCATGCTCGGGCAGAAGGAGTCGCTCAACGTCGCGACCGCCGGTGGGGTGGTGATGTACGAGCTGTTGCGGAAGTGGCGGCTCGAGACGTCGTGATCAGCTGTGCCCGACCAGCCGGTCGAGTTCTTCAGGGTGTGCGGCCCGTTCACGAGCCGCCTGCAGGTCGACGGTGCCGGCGCGAACCAGCGCGGCCAGCGATTCTTCGAAAGTCAGCGAGCCATTCTTCCTGGTGAGCGTGATCTCCTGGTGGAGGTGATGCAGCTGGTTCTTGCGGATGTGCTGACGCGCGCCGTACTGCACCATCAGCAATTCGACTGCCGGCACCAGCCCCCCGGAGACACGCGGCAGCAATGCCTGGATCATCACCGCGGTCAGCGCCAAAGCGATCTCCTGGCGAATCGTCGCCTGCCGCTCGGGCGGGAACGAATCGGCGATGCGCGCCACCGTCGACGTCACGTCGGTGGTGTGCACCGTCGAGATCACCAGGTGGCCGGTTTCGGCCGCGGTCACCGCCAGGCGTATCGATTCCGGGTCACGCATCTCGCCGACCACCAGCACGTCGGGCATCTGCCGCAGGGCCGCACGCAACGCGGTCGGGTAATCGGGCGCGTCGACGCCGATCTCGACCTGCTCGATCAGCGAACTGCGGTGCCCGTGGTCGTACTCGATCGGATCCTCGATGGTGATGATGTGACGGGCCTCGCGGCGGTTGATCTCATCGACCAGCGCGGCCAGCGTCGTCGACTTGCCTGACCCGGTCGCGCCACCGACCAGCACCAGCCCGCGGGTCAAGCTCGCCAGCTGATCGACCTGCGACGGCAGCGACAGCGTCGAGAGCCGGGGCACCACCCGAGGCAGCGCGCGAATGGTCGCGG
>JACDAO010000305.1 GCA_013695405.1 Acidobacteriota bacterium
ATATCAGGGTTTGGATCTGCTGCTCGAGGCGGCGCTCCTGCTGAGGGCACGGGTGCCTGGCGCGGTAGTGCTGGCGGTCGGCGGATCGTCCGAGCAGGTCGCCCTGCTGTCGGAGCGGGCGCGCGCCGCCGGTGCCCCGCTGGTCTGCACCGGGCAGCGGCCGCCCTCGGACATCCCGCACTTCGTCGACGCCTGCGACGTGCTGGTGTCGCCGCGCATCTCTGGTACCAACACGCCCCTCAAGATCTACTCGTATCTGCGCTCCGGTCGGCCGATCGTGGCGACCGACCTGCGCACCCACACGCAGGTGTTGACCGCCGACGCTGCCGTGCTGGTGCCGCCGACCGCCGCCGGCCTCGCACACGGCTTGGCGCGGATGCTGCTCGATCCGGCCGCCGCCGCGCGGGTAGCGGCCGCGGCCTGCCGGCTGGCCGAGGATCGCTACAGCCGTCAGGTGTACGTCTCGCGGACGCGGCGTGCCTACGACATGCTGCTGTCGACGGTCGCGGCGCGGCCCGCGCCGATGGCGGTGGCGGGTGGCGCGGCCACGGGGGGCCCGGACTCGCGGTGACCGCACTGGTCACGGGTGTCACGGGGTTCACCGGCGGCCATCTGGCAAAGCACCTGATGCGTCACGGGCACAAGGTCCGCGGCCTGGTGCGTCCCCGCAGCCTGGACTCGCGTGCGGCGGTCTCGCTGGCCGAGGCCGGCGTCGAGATCGCGCGCGGCGACCTCACCGACGAGGTCGCCGTCGCCAGGGCCTGCGTCGGCGCCGACGTCGTCTATCACATCGCCGCGACCTACCGCGAAGCCGGGCAGCCCGACAGCGCCTACCGGGCCGTCAACGTGCAGGGGACGCACCACGTGATCGCCGGCGCCCGTCTGGCCGGCGCCCGCCGTGTCGTCCACTGCAGCACGGGCGGCGTGCACGGACACGTCGCCGATCCGCCAGCCAACGAGGAGGCGCCGTTCAACCCCGGCGACGTCTACCAGGAAACCAAGCTGGAGGCCGAGCAGGCCGCGCGCAGCGAGGGCGAGGGCGGCGGCATCGAGGTGGTGATTGCCCGGCCGATCGGCATCTACGGGCCCGGCGACACGCGCTTCCTGAAGATGTTCCGTGGCATCTCGCGACGACGGTTCCCAATACTGGGCAGCGGCGAGGTGTTCTACCACCTCACCTACATCGACGATCTGTGCGAGGGCTTCCGCCTGTGCGGCGAGGTGCCGGCGGCGGCGGGACGCACCTACCTGCTGGCCGGCCCGCGCTACACCACGCTCATTGCCCTGGTGGCGCTGATCGCCGCTGAGCTGAAGGTGAGGCCGTTGCCCGTGCACCTGCCGGTGTGGCCGTTCTGGGTCGCGGGCGCGGCCTGCGAGGCCGTCTGCATCCCGTTGCGACTGCAGCCGCCGCTCTACCGGCGACGGGTCGACTTCTACACCAAGAGCCGCGCCTTCGACATCACGCGCGCCCGGACCGAACTCGGATACGCCCCGGTCGTCGACCTGCCCGAGGGCATCCGGCGCACGATCGCGTGGTATCGCGCGCAGGGGCTGCTGTGAGCGACCGGATCTCGGTGCTGCACGTGTGCGACCACCTCGGCTGGGCCGGATCCCGGATGCACGGCGTCAAGCGGCTGTTCGCCTGGACGCTGCCGCGGTTCGATCAGTCGCGGTTCGATGTCTCGCTGGTCAGCCTGCGCCGGAAGGACAGCTCGGAGGACAGTCTCGAGCAGTACGGCGTCGACGTCACCTACCTGCACAAGGGCAAGTTCGATCCGGCGACCCTGACCGCGCTGCTCAAGGTGATGGACCGCAAGCGGACCCAGGTGCTGCATCTGCACGGCTACGGCGCCACCACCTTCGGACGGATCGCTGCCGCGATGCGCGGCACCGCGGTGCTGCTGCACGAGCACGCCAACCACACCACCACGCCGTGGTTCCAGCAAATCGCCGACCGGGTACTGGCGCCCTACACCGATCTGGCGATCGCGGTCTCGGCCTCGACGGCCGCGTTCACGATCGACGCCCGCAGAATCCCGGCGGAGAAGACCCGAGTGGTCTACCTGGGCGCCCCGCTCGAGGAGTTCGGCCGGGCTCGCAGCCCGCAGGAGATCGCCGAGGCCCGGACCGCGCTCGGCATCGCACCCGGCACCTTCGCGGTTGGCACGGTCACCCGGCTGATGCCGGCCAAGGGCAATCGCTACCTGATCGAGGCGGTGCGGCCGATCGTCGAGCAGGTGTCCGCGGCCCACGTCTACATCGCCGGCGAAGGGGAGTTGCAAGGCGACCTCGAGGCGCAGGCCAGGGCGCTGGGCGTCAGCGACCGGGTCCACTTCATCGGCTTCCAGCGCGACGTCGCGCGCACGCTCTCGGCCCTGGACGTCGTGGTGTTCCCGTCGCTGTGGGAGGGCACGCCGCTGACCTCGTTCGAGGCGCTGGCGATGGGCAAGCCGATCGTCTCGACCGATGCCGACGGGCTCCGGGACATCCTCAGCGATGGCGTCGACGCGGTGATGGTGCCGCGCGAGAGCGGCCGCGCGCTGGCCGACGCGGTGATTGCCCTCGAAGCGGATCCGGGCCGCCGCGCCGCGCTCGGGGCTGCGGCGCAGCGCACCAGTCGGCGCTACGACAT
>JACDAO010000275.1 GCA_013695405.1 Acidobacteriota bacterium
TCAGATCGTACAGTTCCTCAGCCGGACGCTTCATGGTCGCCAGCTCGAAATACGAGGCGATCGCCGGATCGCGCCGCCGGTCCATGAGCAATGCCTTGGACGGACTCGCGTCGATGTCGCCGAACGGACCGACGGCGACGTATTGCAGCGGGTCGCCGGCCGGCCACCGATCGGGTCTGAAGTTCCGAATGTACAGATGCTCATTCGTTCTGATGGCTCTGGCCGGGTAACTCAGGTCGCCTCGCCTGACGTTCGCATGACGCTCACGCTCGATGAAGACGCGATCGCGTCCGGTCTGTGACTCACCACGCAGGAGTGCCTGCATCGCACGGCCGGTCATCGCGTCCGGCGGCGTGAGCCCCGCGCCCTGCAGGAGGGTCGGCGCCACATCGGTGAGGCTCACCAACGCATCGACCACCGTCCCCGCGCGGGCGACGCCAGGCCATCGAATGGCGAGCGGCACGCGCGCCCCGCTGTCGTAGAGGTTGGCTTTCGCCCGCGGGAAAGGCATGCCGTTGTCAGACGTCACGACGATGATCGTGTTGTCGAGCTCCCCCGCACGTTCGAGCGCCTCGATGATCTGCCCGAGATCCCGGTCGAAGCGCTGCACCTCGAAGTAGTAGTCGAGCAGGTCATCCCGCACCTCGGGCGTGTCTGGCAGGAATCGGGGGACCTCGACGCTGTCCCGGGTCAGGCCGCTCCGAGCCCCCGCCCCAGGCTCGTACGGCCGATGCGGATCGGTGCTCCCGAACCAGAAACAGAACGGGCCGTCTTTCGGGCGCCGCTCCATGAAGTCGTCGAAGTTCTTGAACGACGGGCCTGCGGGGTTGCGGGGGCGGTCGCCCGGCTCGAAACGACCGGGACCCCAGCCCTTGCCCGCATAGCCAACGCTGTATCCGGCCCGTTCCAGAAGATCGGGGTAGACCGCGTGCGCCTTTGGAAGGAACCCGTGCAGGTTGCCCCCTTCTGCGAGCCGGTGGACGGCCTGACCGGTGAGCAGTGCGGCGCGTGACGGCGTACACGACGGGGCCGCCACGAACGCATGCGTGAAGCGGACCCCTTCCCGTGCGATACGGTCGACGTGTGGCGTGCGGACTGTCCGATCCCCATAGACGCCGGCGTGCGGGAACGACCAGTCGTCAGCGATAGCCAGGACGATGTTGGGACGCTTGCCGACCGCCGCTGGCGTGCCAGTGCCGCGAATCCCGTCCAGCAACGCGGCCATGTCCCGAACCCTTTGGGGCTGGGCCGTCGCAAGGTTGGTTCGCTCCCCTTCGTCGGTGGCCAGGTCGTAGAGCTGTGGTCCAGGATCGTTGCCCAGTTCCGTATTGGTGTTCTGCTGAACTTTCGGTCCCTGACTCGGCGTGATGTACTTCCAGTGTCCCTGCCTGAGTGACAGCGATCCCGCCTGCTCCACCAGCAGCGTCCGCCCAGCCTTCGGCGCGCCCAGCAGCGCCGGCAACACGTCCTCGCTGTCGCGGGCACGCGCGTCTGACACGGGCGAGCCTAGGAGCGACGCGAACGACGCGAGGAAGTCGACGTGCGAGACCAACGCATCGGACACGCCAGCCTGCACGCGCGCCGGCCAACGCACGACGAACGGCACTCGCGTGCCGCCTTCGAAGTTGCTGTACTTCCCGCCACGGAATGGCGCGGCGGGTGCGTGTGCCCCGAGTTTCTGGACGGCGTCGTCGCGGTAGCCGTCGTCGATCACGGGGCCGTTGTCGCTCGTGAAGAGAACGAGCGTGTCCTGCGCAAGTCCCAGCCGGTCGAGCGCTGCCAGGATCTCACCGACGGACCAGTCCAGCTGTGCGATCGCGTCGCCGCGTGGCCCCATGGACGTGGCCCCGACGAAGCGAGGATGGGGCACGCGGGGCACGTGAGGGTCGTGCGGCGCGAAGTACAGGAAGAACGGCTTCGCGCGATGCTGCTCGATGAACGCGGTTGCCTTGCGCGTGAAGACGTCCGCCATCTCCTCGTCTTTCCAGAGTGCGGCCTTTCCGCCCGTCATGTAGCCGATCCGGCTGATGCCGTTGACGATCGTCTGGTCGTGACCGTGGCTCGGATGAGTCGTGAGGAGATCGGCGTTCCCGCGGCCCGTTGGCCAGTTGCCCACGGGCTGGTCATAGCTGACGGTGATGGGGTCGGCCGGGTCGAGACCGACAACACGCCGGTTCTCCACGTACACCGTGGGCACCCGGTCGCCAGTGGCGGCCATGATGAACGCGGAGTCGAAGCCGATGTCCGTCGGACCGGGCCGGATCTCGCTGTTCCAGTCCGGTCCGCCCGCGGGGCCCAGTCCGAGGTGCCACTTGCCCACCACCCCGGTGGCATAACCGGCCCGCTGGAAGATGCTCGCCAGGGTCGTCCTGCCCGGTTCGACGATCAGCGCGGCGTTGCCTGGCAGCACGCCGGTGCCGGCCTTTCGCCACGCGTACTCACCGGTGAGCATGGCGTAGCGTGAGGGCGTGCATGTGGCTGCCGGAGAATGGGCGTCCGTGAACCGGACGCCCTCGCGGGCCAGCCGATCGATGTTCGGGGTCTTCAGGAGTCGCGAGCCGTAGGCCGAGACATCACCGTAGCCCAGATCGTCGGCGTAGATGAGGACGACGTTCGGGCGCGCGGCGTTGGGGCGAGTTTGGGCAGTCGCGTTCGACGCCGCGAGTGCCAGCAGGATACTGAGCGTACCGACCCTCGATGTCATCGTGGTCTCCGGAGTTGACTTGCAGTCGAGAGGCCCATCTTAGAGCATCGCTCACTGGCCGCCATGGGTCCCGATGCCGCGGGTCCTCCCATGCCCGCCGTCGCGGACGCGGCGGTTGCCTCGTCACCAGCGTGAAGGGGCCCCGCCGGCAACCGTGCAGGGTAGACTGCGGCGATGAAACGACTGGCAGGAGCGGTGATTGCCGGTGTGCTCGGTGCGGGCGCCGCCCCGCAGGACTCAGGCTTCGTGTCGCTGTTCGACGGCACAACGCTCAACGGGTGGGTGAACATCAACTGCGCCCCGGAAACGTTCGCCGTGCGCGACGGCGTGATCGCCGTGACCGGCGTGCCGATCTGCGAGATTCGCACCGAGCGGATGTTCGAGAACTTCGTGCTCGAGCTCGAGTATCAGCACCTGCGACCGATGGGCAATGCCGGCGT
>JACDAO010000311.1 GCA_013695405.1 Acidobacteriota bacterium
ACCTATCTGCGGCGGACCTCAGGCGATGAGCAGGTGGCCAGCGACCTGTCGCACAATCCTCAAGGAGCCCCTGTGACTGGCATTCCGGCCGCACGCGTACTGCACGTCGCGAACGGCTCGTCGACCACCCGCCTGATCGAGGCCGCGGCGATCGCCGGGACGACCTCGCTGTGGGCCGATCCCCTGCATGACGGGCCCGTGCCGGCGGACTTGTCCGACGCCGCACTGATCGACGTCCGCGCCCGCTACCTCGCCGGCGTCACCGGCCAGTCATCGGCCGACATCGCGAACGAGTTCGGACGATGGCGGACCGCGATCGACGACCTGACGTCGTACGACGAGGTCATCCTGTGGTTCGAACACGACCTCTTCGATCAGTTGAACCTGGTGCACCTGCTGACGACCCTCCGGCCACGGGTCGGCGCGACACCGGTGGTGACCCTGGTCTGCATCGACGCCTTTCCGGGACGTCCGAGGTTCAAGGGTCTGGGCGAACTGACGCCACACGAGCTGGCCACGTTGCTCGACGCTCGTCAGCCCGTGAGCGACGCGCAGTACGCGTTGGCTGAACCGGCCTGGCAGGCGCTTCGCTCGCCGACTCCCTGGCCGCTCGATTCCCTGCGCACCACCGACACCAGCGCGCTGCCGTTCCTCGCGCCGGCGGTCGCGCGCTTGCTCCAGGAGTATCCGTGGACGAGCGACGGTTTGTCGCGCACCGAGCGTCGTCTGCTGTCGCTGGCCGCTGACGGCCCGATCGATCTGCTGAGCGCTTTTCCTCGCATGCACGACGGCGAGACCGCGTACTACGTCACGGACCTGTCGCTGGTCACAATCGCCGAGACCCTGTCGCGCACAACGCCGCCGTTGCTGACGGTAGAGCGTGCGAGCGAAGCCGGCGGCAGACCGCTACAGGGCGCGCTGACACTCACCGAGAGCGGACGCGCCGTGCTCGCCGGTCGCCATGACCGCATGGCCACCTGCGGCATCGACCGCTGGCTGGGAGGCGTGCACCTGCGCAACGGCAGTCCGACCTGGCGCTGGGACGATGGGCAGCAGCGCATCGTCGCGCGGTAGACGGGATGCACCAGCCGATAATGCTGGCCGAAGTGCTGCGTTGCCTGCGCCCGGCTCCCGGTGAGGTGGCGGTGGACTGCACCCTGGGCGGCGGCGGCCATGCCCGCGCAATTCTCGAGGCGATCCAGCCTGGAGGCCTGCTGATCGGCCTGGACGTCGATGCCCTCGAGTTGCCACGCACCGGCACACGGTTGCGCGCGGCCGGCTTCGGCCCGGCGTCATTCGTGGCCCGGCATGGAAGCTTCGCCAACCTGCCGGATGTGCTCGCCGCCGAGGGCCTGGCCAGCGCCGATGTGATTGTCGTCGACCTCGGCGTCTCTGCCATGCAGCACGACACGCCGGCTCGCGGCTTCAGCTACAAGTACCCGGGACCGCTCGATTTGCGGATGGATCCGTCGCGCGGCCAGACTGGCGCGATCCTGCTGGCCGGTCTCAGCGAGGAGGCCCTCGCGGCACTGCTGGTTGCGCACGCCGACGAACCGCACGCGGAGTGCATCGCACGTTTGCTGAAGGCACAGCCCCTCGACACCACCAACACGCTGGAGCGCGTGGTGCGCCTGGGGCTCACGGGCGTGATGCCGACCCTGACCAAGGCCGACGTCAAGAAGTCGGTGCGACGCACGTTCCAGGCCTTGCGTATCGCCGTCAACAACGAGTTCGTCGCGCTCGAAGAGTTGCTGCGCGTGCTGCCGTCGTGTCTTTCACCCGGCGGACGTGTCGCCGTGCTGACCTTTCACTCAGGCGAGGACCGGCGGGTCAAGAAGGCGTTCCAGGCCGGACGCCGTACCGGCGCCTACGCGGCGATTGCCGAGACGGTGATCCGCTCGACCAGGACCGAGACCCGAGCGAACCGGCGTGCCGCGTCCGCCAAGCTGCGCTGGGCCGTTACTCCAGCTCCAGACCCTCGTGCGCGATCTCGAGCGTCTCGATCGCCACGTCGTTCCCCGACGCCTTGAGCGCCGGTCCCTCGTACTTCACAACCCAGCCCTCGACGAAGCGAAAACTGGCGACCGGCGCGCGGGCCTCGTCGCGGGTCGTTTCTGGCCACTGTCGTGTCCCAGGTAGAAGGCAGGCGACGCGCAACAGGAGCGAGAACAGCCCGTCGCGCACGTCGACGTCGACGATCACGTCGGGTCGGCCGTCGGGTGGCGGCAGGGTGGTGGGGACGGCAGGGAGAATTCTACGCCGAGCGGCCGGTGTCAGACCACGATGGAACCCCGCGTCCTGACCTCGACGGCACCACGGTGCACACACAGGAGACGCCACGCATGCGCAGCACCCTCGCCATCGTCGCCGGCCTCGTTATCGCGTTCGGTCTGGTTGCAACCATCGAGGCGATCGGCCACGCCATTTATCCGGTGCAGGCCTTCGACGCCGACGATCCGGAGCGGATCCGCGCGGCGATGGCCTCGCTGCCGCTCGGAGCGCTGGTGATCGTGGTCGCCGCGTGGTGGATTGCCAGTTTCACCGGGGGAGCGATTGCGGCCGCACTCGCGAGGCACCGGCCGCTGCTGCACGCCGGCGCGATCGGCGGCCTGGTCCTCGCGGCGACCGTCGCCAACCTGGTGATGCTGCCGCACCCGGCCTGGGTGGCCATCGTCGGGCCCCTCGGCATCGTCGTTGCCACGGGGCTCGCGGCCG
>JACDAO010000333.1 GCA_013695405.1 Acidobacteriota bacterium
GTGCTGACCTGCGACGCCGCGGTCTCCGCGACGCTGCTGCAGCGGGTGTTGCGCGATGTCACCGAGCACACGTTCAATGCCATTACGGTCGATGGCGAGTGTTCGACCAACGACTGCGTGGCGCTGCTGGCCAACGGCGCCAGTGGCATGGCGCTGACCGAGGCCGACCTGCCGCTGCTGTCCGACGCGCTGTTCGAGGTGTGTCGCTACCTGGCCACCGAGATCGTCCGCGGCGGTGAAGGCGCGACCAAGCTGGTGACCGTGCAGGTCACCGGCGCCAGGACCTACGACGACGCCAGGCAGGCGGCCCGGGCGATCGCCAACTCGCTGCTGGTCAAGACCGCGATTCACGGCGGCGATCCGAACTGGGGCCGACTGGTCGCGGTCGCCGGGCGGGCCGGCGTCGCGTTCGTGCTCGAGCACGCGGCCGTGCGGATCGGCGACGTCGTGCTGTTCGACCAGGGTCGGCCCTACGACGAACGCGCGCCGCAGGCGGCCGACTACCTGGCCGGCAAGGACATCAGCGTCACCGTCGACCTCGGCGCCGGCGGTGGCGAAGAAGCCACGATGTGGACGTGCGACCTGAGCGAGGAATACGTCCAGATCAACGCGGAATACCGCACCTGATTCTTGGAACCCATGCCGACTCGCCTCTCGAGAAGCCCGCGCGCGTCCGCGCCGACCCGCTCGCTGCGCACACAGCACTTCCTGTCGGTGGTCGACCTGACGCCGTCCGAACTCGGCGACGTGCTGACGACCGCTGCGATGCTCAAGAAGGAGCGCCGCGCTCGCGTGGCGGGCCGGCCGGGCGCGTCCGCGCTGCAGGGCCAGCACGTGGCGCTGCTGTTCGAGAAGCCGTCACTGCGCACGCGCTGCACCTTCGAGATCGCCATCCGCGAACTGGGCGGCGACGTGATCACGCCGTCGCAGGACGTCGCGATGGGCGAGCGCGAGCCGATCGCCGACGTTGCGCGCAACCTCGAACGCTGGGTGTCGGGCGTCGTGATCCGGACCTTCGAGCAGGACCGGCTGGTGCAATTCGCCGCGGCCGCCCCCAGCCTGCACGTCATCAACGCCCTCAGCGACGAGGAGCATCCCTGTCAGGCATTGGCCGACCTGCTGACGCTCCAGGAACACCTCGGCGACCTGCGCGGCCGCACGGTCGCCTTCGTCGGCGACGGCAACAACGTCGCCACGTCACTGGCCCAGGGCGCCCTGATGCTCGGGATGCACGTCCACCTGGCCACGCCTGATGGCTACGAGTTCCGGCCCGACATCGAGGCACAACTGACCGCCGGGGCACGACTCGGCGCCACCCTGACCACCTTCCGCCACGCGCGGGACGCGGTCCGGGGCGTCGCTGCGGTCTACACCGACGCGTGGACGTCGATGGGCCGGGAAGCCGAGGCCCAGCAGCGCCGCAAAGTGTTTGCTCCCTACCAGGTCAACGAGGCGCTGATGGCGGCCGCCGGCGACGCCGTGTTCATGCACTGTCTGCCGGCGCACCGCGGCGAGGAAGCCACCGACGAGGTGATGGACGGTCCGGCCTCGATCATCTTCGACCAGGCCGAGAATCGGCTGCACGCGCAGAAAGGCCTGTTGATGCTGCTGATGGGCGGGAGACAATAGCGCGCATGCTTCGCGGAACGCAGATCGGCATCCTCAAGAAGTTGCAGCCCGTCAGCATCCACGGCCAGGTCTCCTACGACGTGCACTACGTCCTGGTGGACGACGAGGATGAATACCCGCAGGTGGCGCGGGTCGGCTCCGAGGACGTCGCGAGGGACCTCGAGCCCGGCGACCGCGTGCGGTTGCACGTGCTGCTCAATCAGGTGACGAAGGTGGAGCGCGACGCCGTGCCCGAATGAGCACGTCGAGGTCGTCGGGGCGCGGGTTGACGAACGTCAGCCTGACCCGTCCCTCGTCGTCGATGCTGACCGCCGCGGGCATGCTGCCGGCCGTCACCATCCAGCCCTCGGGCAGCACCACCACGTTGTGCGGACGCCCGAAGCTGCGGCGCCAGACCAACGTGTCGCCGACCAGACCGTAGCGTGCCGGGTCGGTGTAGGTCTCGGTGATCCGCAACCGCCGGCTCTGACCGGACGGCACCGCAGGAAAGCGCACCACCACCGCTTCGCTGTCGGCGTGCACCGGCCCGCCGATGTCGATGCCCGCGCGACTCAACTCGTTGCCGCGCAGCGTCTCCACCTTCAGGTTCTCGCCGGTGTCGAGCATGCGCGCCGATGGATCCGAGACGCGGCTGCCGCCGCGCACCACGTTGACGTAGCGATCGACGCCGGCCCGCGACTCGGTGTAGTCGTGGTAGAGCGAGAAGGCGTGCGACTCCGGCGCCTGCAGGAAGTAGACGATCTCGCGATCCTGCCCCGCCCGTTCGGCGACCGCCGCCGCCGACGACGACTCCAGCAATGACGACGTGACGGCCGACGCAGGCGGTGCGGCGCCCGCGCCGGCGGTCGTGGACGCTGGTGACCCCGGCCGTGACGACGACACCGCCGGCGACGAAGCGTTCCCGGTGCGTGGGCGTGTGGCCGGCCGGCCGATGGTGGCCGTGTGCGGACGTGCACGAATCTCGAGGGGGACCGGCCCGGGCTGGACGTTGACGAAGCTCACCGCAATTCGTTCGTCGTCGTCGCGCGAGATCTGGACCGGCATCGTACATGCGGTCAGTTCGTAGCCGGGCGGCAGCACCACCCGGTTGCGGCGGATGCCGAGGCTGCGCCGGAACAGCAGCGAGCCGTCGGGCTCGACGCGGTAGCTCTCCGGGTCGCGATAGGTCTTGTCGATCCGGATGCGCTGCTCGCCATCGGGCGGCACCGGCGCGGCCAGCGACACCTTGATGTACGCGGCGTCGTCGGCCGCCGACGGCACACCCAGGATGCGTGCTTCTGGACCACGCACGATCGCGAACGGCAGCGTCGTGCCGGTGGTCAGGTCGATCACCCGCTCGTCGGACGCCTCGCTGCCCGGGCGGATCGGATTGAGGAACACGCGCGCGCCGGGCGTCGTCGCCGACACGTCATAGAGGATGCGGAAGCGATGCGACGCGGGCGCGAGCAACTCGTACACCGTGTAGTCGTCGGCCTGTGTCTGCCGTGTGGCGTCCTGTGCCACGGCAGTTCCGCAGGACAACCAGGCGAGGGCAGCCGTGGTGGCGAGCGCGCCGATGGGGCGCCTCGTGCGCGGTGCGCACAGCAGCGAGTCGATCATCGTGCGACCCCCGACGCCGTCGACGGCGACGACGGAGGAGCCGGCTTCTGATTCAAGCAGTAGTCGAACCAACTGCGGATCCGCTCGAGCCTGTCGACCAGCAGCCACGGCTCGCCAGTGCGCGACAGGTCGTGCGTCGAGCGCGGATACCTCACCATCTCGACCGGCACCTTGCGCTTCTTGAGCGCCATGAACCACTGCTCGCCGTCGGCAATCGGGGTGCGGTAGTCGGGCGCGTCGGAGGCGCCGTACCAGCTCTCCCAGTTGGTGATCGATCGGCTGGTGACGGCCGCCGCGAACCGGGTGGTGGGGAAGGCCTCACCGCCGGTGCCGTTGACGCGGGCGAACCAGGCGGTGTTCTCGTCCTTGCCGCGCTTGGACGCGAAGGCCAGCATCATGCCGTCGGGGCTCCATGACGGCGAGGCGGATTCCTCGGTCTGCGTGGTGAAGCGATAGGCGTCGCCGTTGGCGTGGCCCGCCTGCAGCGGCTGGAGCCAGATCTCGCGATGCCGGGTGTTGTCCTTCTCCACGATGGTCATCACCGTGAAGGCGACCAGATCGCCCTGTGGGCGGAGTGCGACGTCCTCGATCGTGACCTCCCTGTAGAAGTCGGTGGGCCGGAGGCCGCGGGGCTGCGCATCGGCGACGACCGGCAGCAGCACGAACAGGGTCGAGAACAGGGACGGGCGTCGCATCGCGTTGTCTCCGGGCAGGTCAGAGCAGACCGAGGGCCATCGTCACGGCCATCACCAGCAGCATCACCGCCACCAGCTGGCGGACACGGTCCATGGTCAGGCGTTCGAGATGGCGCCGCCCGACCAGCGCACCCGCACCGGCCGCGACCACGGCCCCGGCCAGCAAGGGCACGTCGATGGCGTCGCGTTGGCGCTGCAGCATCGGCAGGTAGATGCCCAGCCGCGAGACGTCGATCAGGCAGGCGACCATCGCGCTCGTGGCGACGAAGGCGTCCTTGTCGAGACCGGCGCGAGACAGGAAGGCCGCACGCAAGGCGCCCTGCATGCCCGAGATGCCGCCGGCGAGCCCACTCAGCACGCCCCCCAGCGGCATGTACGCCGGCGGCACCGCCAGGCGTTTCCAGCGCGGCAGCCACTCGACCAGGACGAACACCAGCAGCAACGCGCTGATTACCAGCTTGGCGAAGGTGATGTCGAAGAGTCGCCCCTGCCATGTATACGAGAACAGCGGAGGCCGTGACGCGAGTGCGACCAGCCACCACGCGCCGACCAACGACGCCAGCAGGGCGGGACCGCCGAAACGCATGACCACGGGCCAGTCGATCCGACGCCCGACCAATGCCAGCTTGAACAGCCCGTTGAGAAAGTGGACGACCGCCGTCAGGGCCACGGCGCGCTCGACCGGCATGAAGATCGCGAACACCGGCAGCAGCAGCGTGCCCAGGCCGAAGCCGGAGATGAAGGTCAGTGCCGAGGCCGCGAAGGCAACCAGCCAGACCAACACGTACATCATCGAGTCGGCCTCGGCGCCACGGCTGTCAGGCACTTACTCTGGCGCAAAGGCGCACGCCGCACAACCGGCGGCCGCCGCTAGCCCCCCGCTAGCTAACAGGTGCTGGAACTCGGCCGGGCGTCGCTCGGCGGCTCGTTCCTGCCGTTCCCTCCCCTTCACGTGTCGCCGCATGGCCCAGGAGAGTCTGCTCGTATACTCCGGGTGAGAACCTGTGGCCCTCACGCCTGGTACACGCATCGGCCCGTACGAGATTCTTTCCGCCCTCGGTGCGGGCGGCATGGGCGAGGTCTATCGGGCGCGCGACACCAAGCTGGGTCGCGACGTGGCCTTGAAGACGCTGCCCGCAGCGGTGGTCCAC
>JACDAO010000383.1 GCA_013695405.1 Acidobacteriota bacterium
GAGCTCTCTCACCCTGTCGGGTTGCGTCGCCGCCAGATCGTGCGATTCGGTGCGATCGGCTTCGATGTCGTAGAGCTCCCACTGCTGGTTTTCGCTGGCGACGAGCTTCCACTTGCCCTGGCGAACGGCTCGGTTGCTTTCGTGCTCCCAGAAGATTGGCTGCCGTCGCGACAACGTATCGCCGCTCAGCAGCGGGCGCAGGCTGACGCCTTCCATCGGATGGATGCTGACGCCGTTCACCGTCGCCGGGTACTTCGCGCCGCTCACGTCGATGGCCGTCGCCATCAGGTCGATGAGGTGCCCGGGCGGCTGCACGACCGTATTGCGCCGCGCTCGTGGAACGCCTCTGGGCCAGTGGACGATCAAGGGCGTGGAGATGCCGCCTTCGTGAGTCCAGTGCTTGTACTCGCGGAAGGGCGTGTTCGAAACGTTAGCCCAGCCTCGTCCGTAGCCGATGAACGTGTCGGACGGTCCTGGAAGTGCGCCGCCGCCCATGATTACGGCGCGGCCGTCGCGCGTCTGCTGCGGCGCCGAGCCGAACTGCTGGTCGTCTTTGCCCATCGGCGGGTAGACAGGTCGATCAGGGCGCGTCTTGTAGGGGTTGCGCTCGGTCGCCGCGCGTCCCGTGGTCTCGGCAGAGCCGCCGTTGTCCTGCAAGAAGAAGATCAGCGTGTTGTCGAGGTATCCCTGCCGTCGCAGCTCGGAGACGACGCGTCCGATACCCTGATCCATGTTGTCGACCATCGCGGCGTAGACTTCCATCCCGCGCGACTCCCATGGCTTGTCGATGACGCCCGCCCACTCCTCTGCCGGCGGTGTCATCGCCCAGCGCGGATCGAGCAGTCCCAGCGTCTTTGCCTTCTGATATCGGGCGCGCCGAACAGGGTCGTAGCCTTGATCGTACCGGCCCTTGTATTTCGCGATGTCGCGATCGGGCGCCTGCATGGGCCAGTGCGCGGCGGTGTAGGTCAAGTAGAGGAAGAAGGGCCGACCCTTCTTGTGCTCGGCGATGAAGCGCGTCGCCTGATCGCTCAGGGCCTCGGTGTAGTAGTACTGCACCGGGTGGTACTCCGGATCGTTGGCCGGCGTGATCAGCTGGTTGTCACGCACGAGCGAGCTCGGGTCGTAAAAGCTACCGGCGCCATGAATCGTGCCGTAGAAGCGGTCGAAGCCTCGCTGCAGCGGCCAGTTGTGGGTGCGGGCCAGCGCCTCGGCGTTGTTGCCGGGCGTCACGTGCCACTTGCCCACGGCGTAGGTCGCGTAGCCCGCCGGCCGCAACGCCTCGGCGATCGTGACCGAGTGGCGGTTGAGATCGCCGCGGTAGCCGTCGTGGCCGCGGTCGTCCATCATGTGGCCGATGCCGGCCTGGTGCGGGTAGAGACCGGTCAGCAGGCTCGCGCGCGTCGGACAGCAGCGCGCGGTGTTGTAGAACTGCCGGAACCGCAGCCCGTTGGCGGCCAGCGCATCCAGATTCGGCGTGCCGATTTCACCGCCGTAGCTGCCGATGTCGGACCAGCCCATGTCGTCCGACATGATGATGACGATGTTCGGCCGCGCGTCCGACTGCGCGCCCGACTCGATCCCGCCTCGCACCAGCGCCGCCAGGACTACAAGCAGGCCGACGACGCCCGCCTTCATCGCAGGTTGTGTCAATCGCGGTGTCATCGGTGCACCCTCAGTTTCGTCTTTCGCATTTCCGGGCCCGCGTTTCACTTCTCTGGCTGGCCGTAGTAGGGAAAGCGATCCCAGCGGTCGTCGTCGGTCGTGGCACGCGGGTCGGCGGTCTCTCGCATCCAGCCGGCGAGTGCCTTGCGCAAACGCTCCTGCGCCGCGCGATACTGCGGGCGACCGGCGACGTTGGTGAGTTGGTCCGGATCGCGACCCAGGTCGTACAGTTCCTCGGCCGGCCGCTTGCTGGTTGCGAGATCGACAAACGTTGCCATGGCGCCGCCGGTGCCGTTACTCCTCGCATCGAGGAGCAGGGACTTGGACGGCCCGCCGTCGATATCGCCGAACGGTCCGACGGCGAGGTACAGCTCCGGGTCGCCGGCCGGCCAGCGATCGGGACGGAAGTTCCTGATATACAAAAACTCGTTGCTTCGAATCGCTCTGACCGGATAGCTCAAATCGCCGCGTCGCACGTTGGCGTGGCGCTCGCGCTCGACGAAGACGTAGTCTCGCCCTGCCTGTCGCGTCTGCTTCAGCAGCGGCACCAGGCTGCGGCCGGTCATCGCCGCCGGCGGGCGAAGCCCTGCGGCCTCGAGTAGCGTCGGCGCGAGGTCGGTCAAGCTGACCAATGCGTCAACGGTCGTCCCGGCTCTCGATACACCAGGCCATCGCACCGCCAGCGGCACGCGGACGCCGGCGTCATAGAGGTTGGCCTTGGCGCGCGGAAATGGCATGCCGTTGTCGGATGTCACGACGATGATGGTGTGGTCGAGCTCGCCGGCCCGCTCGAGTGCCGAGACGAGGGCGCCGAGATCGCGGTCGAAGCGCTGCACTTCGTCGTAGTAGTCGAGCAGGTCGCCGCGTACTACCGCGGTGTCTGGGAGAAAGCCCGGGACGCGCACGTCGCCCGCCACGCCGCCCGCCTTCGCGCCCGATCCGAGATCGTAAGGCCGGTGCGGATCGGTGCTGCCGATCCAGAAGCAGAATGGCGTTCCCGCGGGCCGGCGCTGCAGGAACTCATCGAAGCTCTTGAACGACGGACCGGCCGGGTTTCGTTCGCGGCCGCCCGCCTCGAATCGTCCCGGGCCCCAGCCCTTGCCGGAGAAGCCAACCATGTAGCCATGCTGCTCCAGGAGATCTGGATAGACCGCGTGCGCGCGTGGGAGCGTTCCCCACAGGTTACCGCCTTCCTGCAGACGGTGCGGGGCCTGCCCGGTGAGGAGGGCCGCCCGCGACGGCGTGCACGACGGCGCCGCGGCAAAGGCCCGCGTGAACAGCACGCCCTCGCGCGACAGGCGATCAAAATTGGGCGTGCGCACGGCGGGGTCACCGTAGACGCCGGCATGCGGGAACGACCAGTCGTCGGCGATGGCCAGCACGATATTTGGCCGCCGCGCGGCAGGCGCGCGGGGCTGGTCCGCGGCCGCAAGCTGGGGCAGCGCCGCCCACAGTGCGAAGAGAGAGAGGGCTGCGCTCGTACGCGCGTTCAGTCGTCTCGCCATGATGCGAGTCATTTTACCGGCGCTTGACCGCGGAATTCATGCGCTCGCGCCAGGTGGCCACGGCGCTCCAGGCGGCCGCATCGGCGCGCAGCGGGTCGAAGCGGGTCGGATCGAACTCCACGTAGAGCTGCCGGTAGAGCCGCAAGTCCACAGCCGGATTCGGCGTATTCTCCTGCGCACTCACCGCCGCACGCCAGGCTCGCAACCGTTGACGCAGCGCGGCGGTCCGCTCCGGATCGACCTTCGACAGGTCGCGCTGCTCTCCGACATCTGACTCCAGATCGAACAACTCCACCTCGTCGCTGTCGTAATGCTCGACGAGCTTCCACCGGCCGTCACGAGCGGCGCCGGCCGGCCGGCTGCCCTGGTTCGTGTAGTGCGGGAGATGCCAATAGAACATTCGTGTCGCGGTCGGACTCTTGCCGGTGCGCAGCAAGGGCGCCTGGCTCATGCCGTCGAGGTC
>JACDAO010000316.1 GCA_013695405.1 Acidobacteriota bacterium
TCCTCGAACGGCAGGTCGAACAGCGAACTCACCGCAGGTCCTCGATGTCGGTCGGCGACAGGCTCAGCCGCTCGATCGCGGTGGCGCGGCCGGTCTCGTCGGCGGTGACGATCACCGCGTGCAGGCGCGGCATCCCGGTGGCGGTGTCGAACTTGGACGGCAGGCCGGTCAGGAAGCGGTGGATGACCGGTCCACGGTCCACGCCAATCACGCCGTCGTGCGGGCCGGTCATGCCGACGTCGGTGAGGTAGGCGGTGCCGCCGGGCAGGACCTGGTTGTCGGCGGTCTGGACGTGCGTGTGGGTGCCGACCACGGCCGTGGCCAGGCCGTCCAGGTGCCAGCCCAACGCGATTTTCTCGGAGGTGGCTTCGGCGTGGACGTCGACGAAGACGACGGGCGCATGGGCCTTCAGGCGCTCGACCTCGGCCCGGCCCAACGAGAACGGGTCGTCGAGCGGGTTCATGAAGACCCGGCCCATCAGGTTGACAACGCCCACGCGCACCCCCCGTGTGGTGGTGACGATGGTCGAGCCGCGGCCCGGGGTGCCGGCCGGAAAGTTCAGCGGCCGCAGCAGGCGCGGTTCCTCGTCGATGAAGGCCAGTACCTCGCGTTTGTCCCAGATGTGGTTGCCGGAGGTCATCGCGGCGATGCCCAGACCGAACAACTCGTTCGCGGTCTCGCGGGTCAACCCGAAACCGCCTGCCGCGTTCTCGCCGTTGGCGAGTACCAGGTCGAGATCATGGGTGCGCAGCAGCGCCGGGATCGCGCGGCGGGCGAGGTCGCGTCCGACCTTGGCGAAGATGTCGCCGATGAACAGGATCTTCATCGACGCGTTCAGAGGACCTTCTCGATCGGGATGACGAATTCGCGCCCGGCGTTGATCTTGGGGAGGCGGACGCGCAGTTCGCCCTCGATCATGGTGGCGCGGGCCTCCGCCAGGTCGAGCGAGGCTGTGACGCGAACGGCGCGGGCAAACCGTCCGAAGCCACGTTCGACCAGATGGAAGGCCGTGGTCCCGGCCGGAGGCGGGCCGGCCGGCCACTTGCACCCGGCCACCACCAGCATCCCGTTCTTGAACAACACCCGCACGTCGTCGGGCTCCACGCCGGCCAGATCGAGCACCATCTCCAGCGAGTCCTCCCGTTCGATGACGTCCATCGGCGGAGCATAAATGCCGGCCAGGCCGCGCATCGCCGGCTCGTGCGTGTGCTGCAGGTCTTCGAAGAGCCGACGGACTTCGTCGGCCAGTTCGGCGGCCTCGGGAAACGACAGCATGCGGTGATGATCGCACGAAGCCCGTCGGCGCGGCGACGGGCCTGCCAGTGCCGCGAGCACGCTTCGCGTCGAGGGTCAGGGCGGCGTTCGAGCGTGAGTGTCGAAACAACAGATTTCGTGCTTGACAAGCACTCACATCGCTTTGTACATTTCGGACAGTCGATGGTGGCCTGCACAGCCGCCTCGAGTAAGGAGGACCGTCATGAGCATCGTTCGATTCGATCCGTTCCGTGAGATGGCCCAGATGCAGGACCGCATCAATCGCATCTTCGGCGACGCATACACCCGGCGCCACGATGACGACCTGACCCAGCGCGGCGACTGGATGCCGCCGGTCGACATCTACGAGAGCGCCGACCAGCAGGTCGTGCTGAAGGCCGAACTGCCGGGGGTGTCGCGTGAGGACATCGACCTGCGGGTCGAGAACAACACCTTGACGTTGCGCGGCGAGCGCCGCCGCGACAGCGAGGTCAAAGACGAGCAGTTTCACCGCGTCGAGCGGAGCTACGGCGCCTTCAGCCGTTCATTCGCGCTTCCCTCGCGGATCGACGCCGAGCAGGTCCGCGCCGACTTCAAGGACGGCGTGCTCACGATCACGCTGCCGACCAAGGCCGAAGCCAAGCCGCGGCAGATCGCGGTCGCGGTCGACTGAACCCGCGTCGGACAAGTCCGACGCCTACGGACGGTCGGACAAGTCCGACGCCTACGTCTCGCGGCCTACGCCTCGCGGC
>JACDAO010000417.1 GCA_013695405.1 Acidobacteriota bacterium
GAAGAACGCCAGGGCCGGGGTCATCAGGAGCACGAGAGCCGTGGAGATCAGCATCCACGCCACGTCTGCGTTGTTCATCGAGCCTCCGAAAAGGACCAGGCCGTGGCGGCGGAGCGGAGGTGCTCCGGGCGTGGCGCGTCCGTCATGCCCCGATTCACAGCAAGATCGATGCTCGTCCGTGCTGGTGACGCGTCGGCACACGCCTAAGTTGCAACCCGTCAACAGTTACAGCCAATGTGGGCGGGTGATGCCAAGGGTGCGATCCTACATTTGTGTAGATATATTGCGAAGAACCGACAAGAACGTTTACTCCGGACGAAAGCGCCGGATCTCAATCCCGAGTTTGCGCGCCTTGTACGCGAGGATGCGTTCGGTGGTGTCGAGCAAGCGGGCGGCCCGCGCCAGGTTGCCGCGCGACGTCTTGAGTGCGTCCTGAATCAGGTCGGTTTCCAGCGCGTCGGTGGCGTGCACCAGCGACATGCGGGGGAGCGTGCCCGAGACCTCGGCCGTCTGCAGGCTCGGCGGCAGATCGTGGCCGTGGATGACGCCGCCGACCGCAACCAGCACCGCGCGCTCGATGCAGTTCTCGAGCTCGCGGACGTTGCCCGGCCAGTGATAACTCATCAGCATGTCGATCGCGGTCGTGGCCAGCCGGCGGACGTCCTTGCCGTGCGCCGCGGCGTACTTCTCGACGAAGTGGTCAGCCAGCAGCAGGATGTCGGGCTTGCGATCGCGCAACGGCGGCAGGAACAGGGAGAACACGTTGAGCCGGTAGTACAAGTCCTCGCGGAAGCTGCGGTCCTTGACGCCCTGCTCTAGGTCGCGATTGGTGGCGGTGATGACGCGGACGTTGATCCGGATGGTCTGAATGCCGCCGAGCCGTTCGAACTCGCGCTCCTGCAGCACCCGCAGCAGCTTGACCTGGGTGCCCGGTGACAGCTCGCCGACCTCGTCGAGGAACAAGGTGCCGCCGTTGGCCAGCTCGAAACGACCCTTGCGGGCCGCGCGCGCGTCGGTGAACGCACCGGCCTCGTGACCGAACAGCTCGGATTCGACCAGCCCCTCGGGCAGCGCGCCGCAATTGACCTTGATGAACGGCTTGGTGGCTCGGGTCGAGTGGTAGTGGATGGCGTGGGCGATCAGCTCCTTGCCGGTACCCGACTCGCCGCGGATCAGCACGGTGGTCTGGCTCCGGGCAACCTGCATCACCTGCGCGTAGAGCGCCTGCATCGGCCGACTGCTGCCGATGATGTTGCGGAAATCGTAGCGTTCGCGGAGTTCCTCGCGCAGTTGCGCATTCTCTGCCGCCAGCGCCTGGCGCTCGGCCTGTTGCAGGGCGTGGACGCGCACCGCGTAGCCGAGCAGCGAGGCGACGACGCCCAGGAAGGTCAGGGTCCGTTCCACCGGCGCGTCGGCCCGGTAGTGCTGGGCCAGACCGAGCGCGCCGACCGTGGTCCCGGCGGCGATGATGGGCACGCACACGAAGGAGATGTCGCCGGCGGCAGCCTTGTGCACGCCGGTGCGATTGAGGAACAGCGGCTCCTGGCTGGCCCGCGGTACCACCACTGGCTTGCCGCTCTCGACCACCCTGCCGATGATTCCCTCGCCGATCCGGTAGCGGACCCGCTGGGCGGTCTGCCAGGTCAGGCCCGCCGCGGCCGCAATCGACAGCTCCGGGGACTCTCCGTCGCGCAGCACGATCACGGCGCTCTGCGCACCGGACACGTCGGCGACGTGATCCAGCGCTCGGGCGAGGGCCGTCTTCAGGTTCGGGGCGGCGCTCAGCACCGGCCCAAGGTGTAGCAGCGCCGACAGATGATCGGTCTCTGTCCGCGCGGCCACCGATCTGGGCATGACGCCGCAAGACTACGCTGAAACGGCAGCCTCGTCATCCCGGTCGCCCTCTCATGACGCGGACTCGGGCCGGGAACGCGTCAGCCGCGTCCCAGCGCCGGTCCGGCCCGCCGGTCACGGCGTGGACATCGCGTAGGTCAGTCCCACCAGCAGCGTGTTCTGCTGCGGCCGGAAGCGGTCGGCGCGGTATTCGAAGAAGTCCTCGGTCGACCAGTCGCGGCGGTACTCGAGCCGCAGCGACACCCCGAGGCCGAGGATGTGCTCGCTGGTCAGGGTCAGTTCGCGCAGCGTCTGCGCGGTGCCGGTGGCAAAGCCATCCCGGTCCTCGAACACTTCGACCCGCGGCGAAACCGCCCAGGTCGGGGTGACCATCACCCGTCCGTAGGCAGCCACGCCCTGCCAGGCCACCGTCTGACCGTCGATCTGGTCGCGGCCGATGTCGACGTTAGTCATCAGCGCGAGCCGCGGCGTCACGGTCCAGGTCGCCACGGTGTCGAACAGGTGGCGGACACCGTCGCTGCCCTGCGGGCCCTCACGGCCGCCCATGTACGCCTGCAGCACCGACAGGCTGCTGGTTGGCTTCCAGGTGACCTGCGCGGCGACGGTCTTGGCGCGGTTGTTGTCCTCGGCGTTGTTCCACCCGTTGAGCAGGAAGCCGCTCACCGAGACGGTGTCCGAGATCGGCAGGCTGGCCCGGACGCCGGCGTGGTAGTACGGGGCGGCCCACGAAAACAACAGCGAACGCGAGTAGTTCCAGTTGCCGAAGGTCTCGATCGGCTCGGCGCCAATCGGGGTGACGAACTTGCCGGCGTCGATCTGCAGGCCGCGGCCGACCGGTGTCAGCACGCTGACGTAGGCCTGCTGCACGTAGCGCAACTCGCCGCCGTTGGGATCGACCGAGTCAATCCAGGTCGCGGTCGGACCGAACCCGAAGTCAGCGCGGAAGCCGACCCGCCGGTCGGTGGTCGGCGCCTGCTCGACGGCAATTTCCGCGTAGCTCATCGAAAACTGGTTGTCCTGCTCGTCGAAGTTGCGCAGCACATTAGTGCCCGAGCCGGGCTCGTTGAAGTTGTAGGCGTAGTAGGTGTCGACCGTGCCGTACATGCGCAGGCCGCCCGGCAAGCCGGGCGACGGGGCGGGTGTGGGTGCGGCTGGCTGGTCGGCCGGCGCCGCCGGCTGGGTCGACGCGTCACTGGTCTGCGCCACGGGCACGACCACCGGCAGCACCAGTCGCGCGACCGCCCGGTCGGGTGCACTTTGCGCGTGGCTGGACGCGGGCAAGCAGAGCGCCCCCAGCAGGAGCGGTACCGGACTGCAAAACTGCCGAGCGGTAGACCACACAAAGTGCACATGTAGCGTCATGAACGGTTCTGCTACCAACAAGCGTGCCACGGCGGACGCGCGCCCGCGTCAGTCGTCGCCATCTAACGGAGAAAAAGCGACTTAACGGCATGAGTGGCGCATCGTGTCGCAGCGCCAGTTCAGACACTCCTGTCGCTCTTCAAATAAAACGCGACACTATTGTCTGGCTAGTACTGCGCGAGACTCGCAACACGCTGTTATAAATAGTAC
>JACDAO010000456.1 GCA_013695405.1 Acidobacteriota bacterium
AGCAGGATCAGGGCGGCGGGAAACGCGTGTGTGCCGTACACCTGCTCGCCGCGGAGCAGGCGAGCGCGGTCGATTGGCACGCCGTCGATGGCCGGCAGCGGGTCGTGCAGGTCGAGGAAGGCGCGCAGCGGCGCTGGGGTGTCAGCCGGCACGGGCGCGCTGTTGGAGTCCATCGCCGCAAACAGGCGTTGGAAGTCGTCCTTGCTGTCGAGGCGGGCGACGCAAGCGTCGGCCTGCTGGTCGCCCTGGCTTCTCAGCGAGTCGAGGAAGGCGTCATCGGACCAGCGGCTGGAATCCATGGCGGATGGCTGGCGGCATTGTAGAACGGGAGTCAGGCATCGGGGTCAGAGGCGATCTGCAGTTGCACCTTGATGGCCGTGCCCGGATCGGCCGCCGCGGCCAGCGCCTGCGCCGCGTCCTCGAGCGGGAAGACACGGCTGACGAGCGACGCCACGTCGACCCGGCCGGATCGCACCAGCGCGATCGCATCGTCGAACACGTCGCCGTAGCGGAACGATCCGAGCAGCGTGATCTCGCGCGCCATCACCTGGCTGGCCGGCAGAAGCACGTCGCCGGTGCTCAGTGTGCCGACCTGGACGATGGTGCCGCCGGGCCGCACCAGGTCGAAGAGTTGACGCAGCGCGGCTGGCGCACCCGAGGCCTCGAACGCCACGTCGAAGCCGCCATCGGGCAACTCCCCACCCAGATCCGGCAGGTTCGGGTCGGACGGATCGTCGACGTCGTCGACGCCACGCGCGAGTGCGGTCTCGCGACGGCCGGGCGAGGGGTCACTGACGACGACCTGGACCGCGCCGAGGGCTCGTGCCGTCATGGCGATGAGCAGGCCGATCGGACCGCCGCCCGTGATCAGCACCCGCGCCGCGACCGGCATGCCGGCGCGTCGCACCGCGTGCAGCGCGACCGCGAGTGGCTCGATCATCGCGCCGACTGCGTGATCGAGATCGCCGAGCCGATGGCACTGGTCGGCACGCACCGCGACGAGGTGGGCAAAGCCGCCGTCGGTCGGCGGCCGGGTGCTGGCGCTGCCCAGCATCACGGTGCGGCGACAGAGGTTGCGCCGCCCGGCGCGGCAGTAGGCGCAGCGGTCGCACGCGCGGGCAGGATTGACGGCGACCCGCGTGCCGACGGCGAGCCCGTCGACATCGGCGGCAACCGCCGCGACGACTCCGGACAGCTCGTGGCCGAGGACGAACGGACGCGTCGGCACGAAGGCGCCGCAGCACCCGTCGTGGAAGTAGTGCAGATCCGACCCGCACATCCCGGCACGCTGGACCCGGACCAGGACCATCCCCGGCGTCAGCGCCGGCTCCGGATAATCCTGCACCCGGACGTCACCGGCGGCGTACAGGACCGCCGCTCGCATCAGATCGGTCATGGGGAAATCGCCTCAGTGATCGGGAGGCGGGCATCGGGAATCGGCCATCGGCCCTCTCGCGTTGGCATCGGTCAATGTCTCACGAACTCGACGACGCTGGGACTCGCGTCGGCCGGACAAGTCCGGCCGCTACGCGTGCCTGATGCCTGAGTGCCTGAGTGCCTGAGTGCCTGAGAGCCCGTCAGCGTTTGACGTAGATCACGAAGTATCGGTCCGGATACAGCGTGACCCGTTCAGCGCGGGTGAAGCCGGCGGCGCGCAGCCAGGTGTCGGCTTGTGCTTCGCTGACGATCATCTCGGGCTGATTCTGGTGCGGGCTGCCGTCGGGGGTGTAGTCGATGATTGCGAGTCGGCCACCGGCTACGATCTGTGACGCCAGGGTCTTCACATAGCCGGCGCGATCGCTGACGTGGTGCAGCACGTCGTTCATCAGGGCGAGGTCGACCGGCACCGGCAGCGACGGGTCGGTGAAACTGCCGCGCACGGTCTTGACGTTGCCGAGCCCGGCGGCCCCGGCGCGCTGCGTGACGTGGGCCAGCAGGTCGTTGTCGATGTCGGAGGCGTAGACGATGCCGGTCGGGCCGGTGGCGCTGGCCAGGGGAATGCTGAGCAGTCCAGTCCCCGACCCGACATCGGCGAGTGTCTGGCCGGTCCGAATCTTCAGGGCCGCTACCAGATCGGGGATCTTCATGTTCGCGACCCGCTCCGGCGAGTCGAGCGTGGCGATCCACTGCGCGGCCGGTCTGCCGCCGAGCTGCGCCGACACCGGAGCCTCGGTGCCGGCCACCGCACACAGGATGACGAGGGTGCTCAGCCGACGGACCGACAATGAGGTGACAGGGCGCACGCGCCGATGGTACGGCAAGTCCGCGCGGCCGTGCGTCTCAGTCGCCGGTCGCTGGCCGGGGCGCGATGTCGTACTCGAGCGCGAGAATGCCGCTGCCCGAGAACACCAGATGCGAGCGCAGCCGCAACGTCAGGCGCGGCCCCGGCGCGGGCAGCAGCGGCAGCCCGCCGCCGAGCAACACCGGGACGACCGCCACGTCGACGCCGTCGACCAGCCCGGCGTCCGCAAGTTGCCCGAACAGATCGCCGCCGCCCCACAGCCAGAGCGGCTTGCCGTCGCCGCCGGCCTTGAGGGCGCGCACATGGGGAATCGCCTCGCGCACGACGGTGACACCATCGCGCTCGCCTTCCGGCAAGGTCCGCGAGTAGACGTAGGTCGGAAGGGCCGGACCGACGGCGCCGCCAGTGGCGGCTAAGACCTCGCAGGCACGCCGGGCTTGTCGCTGCGACGCCTCAGGCGTCCATCAGGTCACGTGGCGCCGACTGACCCCTCCTCCGGGGTGGACGGCGAGATCGCAGACGTGCGCTCAGAGGCCGAGGTCGGAGGCATACGCCAGCAGTTGTCGTATCAACGGCACCTGGCCGGCGAGCACGCGCGTCATCGCCTCGTCGGCGCGAAACCAGGCTCCGCGATCGACTTCCGGGAACTGCTGGAGTCGTCCCGATCGCGGCGGCCACTCGAGCGTGAACAGGTTGCTGCGCAGGCGCGACGGGTCGCAGTCGCCTTCGATGGCCCAGGCGTGTACGACCTTGCCGCCGCCCTGGACCACTGGCCGCAGCGGCAGGAACTCGCCGTCGACGGTGAAGCCGGTCTCCTCGTTGAATTCGCGGCGTGCGGTGTCGAGCGGATCTTCGCCTGCCTCGATGCGGCCCTTCGGGATGGTCCAGGCCCCGGCGTCACGTGAGACCCACAGCGGACCGCCGGGGTGCGCCAGGAACACCTCGAGGTGCGGACGGCGACGGTACAACAGCAACCCGGCACTTACTCTCGGCGGCACCCGTCTGGCTCCTTGCGGTGGCACTCGCGCCCTGGCCATCCGTGATACTGGGCAGGATATCGCGGGCGGCGTCACGCCGACCAGCTGATCAACACCGCGCTCACAGCACCCCTCGATCCTGCAGCCACTCCTCGAACCGCGACAACCAGGCCCCGGCCGGCCTGGTGTTGCGGGCGCGGACGCCGAAGCCGTGGCCGCCGCTGCCGTAGATGTGCAGCTCTGCGGGCACGCCCGCCCGTTTGAAGCGCAGGTAGACCTCGGCCAGGCCCTCCGAGATGTCCCGACGATCGTCGTAGGCCGCAGCCAGGAACGCCGGCGACGACGATGGGGTCGGCTCGATGTCGCCAGAACGGCCCGGATAAATCAGCGCCTGGAAGTCGGGCCGCGCCGACTCGCGCTCGATCGGATCACTCGCGGCGGCGTTGCCGGCCACGTCGCGGGTCGCGACCATCGCGACCAGTTCGCCGCCAGCCGAGAAGCCCATCGCGCCGACGCGGGCCGGATCGACGCCCCACTCGCGGGCGCGGCTGCGAATCATCCGCATCGCCCGCTGCGCGTCGGCGAACGCCTCGACGTCGATGCGATACGTCGAGCCCGGCTCCCGCGCCAGGCGGTGCTTCAGCACGAACGCCGCGATGCCGCGGTCGCGCAGCCACTCGGCGACGTTGTAGCCCTCGTGCGTCATCACCAGTACCCGGTGCCCGCCGCCGGGGATGACCAGCACCGCCGCACCGGTCGCCTTGCCAGGCTCGGGCAGGTAGGGCGTGATGCTGGGACGATGCACCTGGGTGACGCGAATCTCGCCGCTGTCCGACGTCTCGACCACCTCGTCGCCGGTCACGGCTGCCGAGCCGGGCGCGGCGTTGGACCAGAGTCGGATTTCGTCAGCACCTTGGGCGCGGGCCACAGCGGGCCACAGCACGACGCAGGCCAGGGTCACCTTCATCAACACCGTCATCGACGCTTCTCCCACGTCGGCAGCCGGGGTCTCGATCGGCGGCGCTCGCTCACCGCGGCGCGCGGGAGGCCGCACAGCACGCCGTCGATCGCGCCGGTGAAGCCGACGCTGCGAGACGTATGTATCACGCGCCCGATCGTGGACGGCCCCCGATTGTCGGCCAGGTCGCCGGCGCGAGCTTCACCGCATGCTGCCGGCCGTCGATCACGCGTCGGGCCGCCGCGGCTTGTCGAGGTGGGTGCATCGCGCCATCTCATCCAGCCCCTGCTCCTCCTCGTCGTCGCTGCGATTGCGCCGATCCTGCGGCAGCCAAAGCGGTTGGGCGCGCGGCCAACGGTTCCGCTACGATGGTCGGGTGACCTTCCTTCAGCCGCCCTGTTCGTTGCCTCTCCTGAGCGGCCCGTCGCCGGCACGGCGCCGGGTCGTCGTGGCGGCCGCGGTCCTGCTGGCCGGGTGGCTGCCTGCAGGCGAGGTGGTCGCACAGGGCCGGCCGAAGGCGCAGGTCACGCCGTTTGTCGCGGCTGATTCGGTGCCGGCCGGTGCGACGATCCGGGTCGCCGTCACCGTCACGCTGCCGGCGGGTCTGCACGTGCAGTCGGACGCGCCCAGGGATCCGTCGCTGATTCCGACGGTGCTGAGCGTCGACGCGCCGGCCGGACTCTCAGTGCAGTCGCTGGTCTACCCGACCCCGTCCGATTTCGCACAGGAGGGGCAACCGCAGCCGCTCGCGGTGTTCGATCACGAGTTCGTGGCCGGCGCGGTGCTGCAGGTGCCCGCGGGACAGACGCCCGGGCCGTTGACGATCCCGGGGCGCTTGCGCTACCAGGCGTGTGACGACCGGGTCTGCTTCGCGCCGCAGACGGCGCAGGTCACCTGGACCACGCGGATCACGCCCGCGGGCACACCAGCGGGCGCACCGACGCATGCCGACGTGTTCGCGCGACTGGCGCGCGGGCGCACCACCCAGCC
>JACDAO010000460.1 GCA_013695405.1 Acidobacteriota bacterium
CCACCCCACACGGCCGCCCGCCAGTCGCCGCCCGACACCAGGTAGTGCCCGATGATCGGCGGCGTGGTCCAGGGCACGTTGATGAACGGCCGGTGGATCACTCCCCACGACATCAGCAGGTACGAGCCGGTGGTGAGAATCAGCGCGTTCAGCACGTACGGCACCATGAACACCGGGTTGAGGACAATCGGCAGGCCGAAGAAGATCGGCTCGTTGATCTGGAAGATCTGGGTCGGCAGCGAGACGCGGCCGACCCTGCGGAAGGCCGGGTCCTTCGACCGCCACAACAACAACGCCAGGGCCAGCGTGGCGCCGGTACCGCCGACGTTGACGAAGGTCGTGAAGAAGCCGTACGCCGTGACGTAGGGCAGCGGCTCGCCGGCCGTCGTGGCCGCGACGTTGGCCGCCAGGTACTGCAGGAAGATCGGCGCGACGATGGCGTCCATCGCGTTGTCGCCGTGGATGCCGACCGACCACAGCAGGCTGACCAGGAAGGCATACACCAGGATGCCCGGCAGCGTGTTGAGCGCGAACACCAGCGGCGCCAGCGCCCCCTGCACCACCTGGTTGATGTCGACGCCCGCCACGAACCGGATCAGCCAGAACACGATCACCAGGAACAGCAGCGGCACCAGCGAGAGGAACGACTGCTGGACCACCGACGGCACGGTGTCGGGCATGGTGATGACGATGCGGCGGTCGGTGAAGAACTGCTGGGTCCGCACCGTGACCAGCGCCACCAGGATGGCCGTGAACAGGCCGACCGAACCGAGCCCATCGGTCCTGAAGGCCAGGCTGTCCCGGTCGATCTGAATCAACAAAAACACGACCGCGGCCATGGTCGCGCTGACGATCGCTTCCTGACCGAGCCGCCGGCCGAGATCGTAGGCGATGGTCAGGCACGCCACCAGGCCGAGCAGCCCGAAGGTCGCGGTCACCGGAATCTGCAGCAGCGGCAGCCAGGGCGCGACGCGAGCCTCCCAGCCGGGCACCGGCAGGTAGGCCATCACCAGGAACACGCCGCCAATGATCGTCAGCGGCACCACCGAGACCATTCCGGCGCGGATCGCCGACATGTCGGTGTTGGCGCTCAACGCGGTCAGCGCCGGCACCACCTGGCGATTGAAGCGCCCGATCAACGTCGTCACGTCGTCAGCGCGCCTGCCTCTGGTACCTGACCAGTGCGTGTCCCTGCTCGTGCACTTTCTCGAGGGCGTCGGCGATGTCGTCGATGTCAGCGTCGGTGCCCAGCATCAGCGACTGGTCCAACCAGAGGCCCTGCTCACGGCAGATCAGCTGGCTGTTCGGGCAGTGCACCTGCGAGTAGTCGAGGCGCGCCGCGACCTGTGTCAGGTACGGCCCGAACGCCTTGTTCCTGAACAGCGGCTGATCCGGCAGCGGATAGCCGTAGCCGCCGCTGCAGGGGATGCCCTCGGCCTGCAGCGCCTCGATCACCGCGTCGCGGGGCGCGCCAAACGTGGTCGCGTCGACGCGCAGCAGGAAGAGGTGCTGGCTGTGGCGCGTACACGAGGCCGGTCGCACCTGGGGATGAATGCCGGGCAGGCCCTCGAGGCGCCGCGCGAGCCGACGGCCATTGCGGTCGCGCGTGGTCGTCTGTGTGTCCAGGCGGTGCAGCTGGGTGTTGAGCACGGCGCCCTGGAACTCGCCGAGCCGGTAGTTGCCCGAGATCACATGGTGCTCGTACCAGATCCCGCCGGGTACCCGGCCGCAGTTGTGAAGCGACCGGCACGCCGCGGCCAGCGTGGCGTCGTTGGTGGTGATGATGCCGCCTTCGCCCGACGTCAGGTTCTTGCTTGATTGAAACGAGAACGAGGCGACGCGGCCGAGCGCGCCCGCCGGCCGACCCTCGTAGGAGGCGCCATGGGCGTGCGCGGCGTCCTCGAGCACCAGCAGGCCGTGCCGGGCCGCGATCGCGACGATCGCGGTCATGTCCGCTGGCTGGCCGGCGAAGTGCACCGGGATGATCGCGCGCGTGCGCGGCGTGATTGCCGCCTCGATCGCGCCGGGGTCGATGTTGAAGGTGTGCAGGTCGACGTCGACGAACACTGGCACGCAGTTGGCCTCGATCACCGCGCTGGCCGTGGACAGGAACGTGTAGGTCGGCACGATGACCTCGTCTTCGCCGCGCAGGCCGGCGGCTATCAACGCGAGGCGAAGCGAGACGGTGCCGTTGACGACGGCGATGCCGTGCGCGCAGCCGTGCATCTCGGCGAAACGCTGCTCGAACCCGGCGACTTCGGTGCCCTGCAGCCTTCCCCACCGGCCACTGCGCAGCGCCTGCAGCAGCCGCGTCTCATCGGCCAGGTCGAAGATTGGCCACGATGGAAAGGGACGGGTTCGGACCGGGCGACCCCCCAGCAGCGCCAGTGTCGAGGTCATCTCACTCCTCCAACCGACGGCCCATGTAGAGGGTCGCGTCGCCCCCGGTGCCGAGGCGGGTCAGTTCCGCGAAGCCGAGCTTCTGGTAGAACGCACGGGCGCGGTCGTTCGAGGCCCACATGCCGAGATGGACGCCTGGCGACCGGTGCGCGCGCAACAGGGCCAGCAGTCGCTCGATCATTCGACGGCCATGGCCGCGTCCCTGCACGCGCGGCAGCAGATCGATGTGCAGGTGCGACGGGTATGCCTCGTACGGCTCGGGACAGAAGTAGTCGGGATGGTGATACCAGGCATGGACCTGCTCGACCCGTGTCCACTGGCCGGGATCGCCAGCGGGCTCCGGGTAACGCGCGCACAGGTGCGGCCGCCACTCGGCGTCGTAGCGCGCGTAGAACGCGCGGGAGTCGAGCGCGCCCAACGCGTAGCCGCATACCCCGTGCGAGTCCTCCAGGATCAGGCTCGAGGCGGGCTCGAACGCCAGGTACGGTCCGACGAACAGACGGCCGAGCGCATCGGGGTCGTCGCCGTAGTACGGCTCGCCGTCGCGACCGTGATCGCCAGTTTTCAGGCAGACGTGATAGGCCGCGTCCCGATCAGCAGGTCGCGCCAGGCGAACGACCGCGTCAGCCACCTCGTCGCTCCCACGAGTCGTCGTCCTGGCGTGCGCGGTCATGCGCGGATGTGAAGGCGCCGTCCGGGTGTTGGGCCAGCAGCTGCTGCAGGCGCGTGATCATCCCGCCGCGACAGGTGCCGGGCAGGTGCGCGCCGGAATGAAATGGCGGCAACGCATCGCCGGTCTGCAGCCGCGCCTCGACGACGCGGATCAGCAGGTCGAGCTCCTCGCGCAGGTCCCACAGACGCCGGTGCAGTGCGTGGAACAACGCGCGGTCGCGGAGGGTCGAGAGCCTGCCGCACAGATCACGGAGCCGTCCGCCGTCGGCCAGGAACGCCGCGGCGTCGTCTCGCCACGACGGCGAACCGGCGGCGAGTGCACCGCGCGCCTGGTCGTACAACCGCCGGGCGCGCGGCCCTTCTTCGTAAGGCAGGTAGAAGCAATCGCCGAGCAGCACCAGGTCGTCGAGCGCGATCGGTCCGTGGACGGTGTCGAACGAGGGACGCCATTCCTGCAGCGCCTGCAGATAGGCCCGACGCGGGTCCCACGGGCCGTCGGTGTGGACGAAGGCCGCCAGCGTCCGCAACGGCACCTCGTTCAGCGGGAACTCGGTGTTGGGGTTGGACAGCAGGCCGCGCACCTCGTCGCGCAGGGCGAGCGGGCGACCGGCATACGGGCCGCACGCGATGCGGCGGCTGTCGTAGTCGTTGGCGTGCAGGTTGTCCCAGATCACCGGCTTGCGACGGAGGATTGCCGCGAGATCGCGCACGTGGGCGACTGGAATCTCGCGCGAGACGATCTCCGGACCGGTCCAGAAGACCTCGATCTCCGGCGCCAGCGTCGCGCCGAGGATCTCGAGGTAGCCTTCGCCGCCATGGTGCGCCAGCGCCATCCGGCCGCAGTACGGCGTCGGGCAGAACGCCACCAGCGCGTGAGGGTGCAGGGTGTGGACCCACGCACACAAACTGTTGGCAACCTGTGCCTGCGCGGCGGCCAGCGACCCCCAGCGAGCGACGTCGGCCGGGTCGAGGCGGTCGGGAATGTCGTCGAACAGCAGGGCCACACCGTCGCAGCCGATGCCCAGCATCTGGGTGAACCGATCGTGGATCCGCTGCTGCTCGGCGTGATCGCCGTACCTGATGTCGAGCCCGGGCCCGAGTCCGTAGACGAAGCGGATGTCGCGGGCGCGGCAGGCCGCCGCCAGAACGGCCAGCGTCTCGACGTCGGTCGGGCCATAGGGCTCGCGCCAGATCGCGCGATGGTGCAGATCGTCCTTCGGGCAGTAGAGATAGGTATTCAGTCCGCACGATGCCATGCGGTCGAACAGCGCGATGCGCTCCGCCGGAGTCCAAGGCGGCCCGTAGAAGCCTTCGATCACGCCGGACAGCAACATGGCCGGCCGTAGCATACGCGCAGGCGCTGCGCCGGCCGCTCCGGAAATGCCACAATGCAGCGCGCACCCGCACGATGACCTCTGAGCCGCAGACGATGCCGGCACCTTCGATCGCGGAGTCGCTGAAGGAGTATGGCCGCGGTCTGGCCGGTGGTTTCCTCTTCAGCATGCCGCTGCTGTTCACCATGGAGGTGTGGTGGGCAGGCGTCAACGCCACGCCGGCCCGTCTGCTGGCGGGCCTCGCGGCGACGTTTGCGTTGCTGTGCGCGTACAACGCGTATGCCGGCCTGCGCTTCGACTCCGGCGCGCTGGCGATTGCCATCGATTCGGTCGAGGAGCTGGGGCTCGGGCTGCTGACCAGTGCCGGGGCGCTGTGGCTGCTCGGGCGCCTGACGTCGGGCCTGTCGCCGAGTGCCGCGCTCGGCCAGATCGTCGTCGAGGGCCTGCTGGTGGCGGTGGGCGTGTCGGTCGGCACCGCGCAGCTCGGCGGGAACAGCAAGGAGCAGAGCACTTCGGACAGCGACCGTCACACCATCGGCAGCGAGTTGGTGCTGGCCCTGTGCGGCACCATGCTGATCGCAACCAACGTCGGTGCCACCGAGGAAATCGTGGTGCTGGCCATGGAAGTCGCTACCTGGCATTTGCTGGCGATCATGGCGGTGTCACTCGCCATCGCGGCACTGCTGCTGTTCAACACCGATTTCGTCGGGTCGGACCGGTTCGCCGGAGGAACGCGGCTCGACGTGGTGCTCGGCTGCGCGTTGACCTACGCTGTCGCACTGTTCGGATCGGCCTGCCTCCTCTGGTTCTTTGGCCGCTACGACTCGGTCGGACTGGAACTCGCGGCGTCGCAGACGGTGGTCCTGGCGCTGCCGGGAACTCTGGGCGCGGCGGCCGGAAGGCTGCTGCTGCGATGACCATGCCCGAGAAGAACCGCCTCGAGTGGTTGGTGTTTGCTGTCAGCGTCGTG
>JACDAO010000489.1 GCA_013695405.1 Acidobacteriota bacterium
TACGACGCCTCGAACGGCAGCGTCAGGGTGCGGTACAGATCGACGAACAGGTACGCCAAACCGAGCGCCAGGACGACCAGGCCGACGAGAGTCAGGCCGAGCCAGCGCTTGATGTGGAGGCCGGGGAGTAGCAGCTTCAGGACGCGCACTTGGACTCCGCGAGGGGATATGGAAACGAGCCAGGAGCCAGGAGCCAGGAGGCGAGGAGCCGAGAGGCACGGCGCCCACCGAACCGGCGCGCCACGAGATGCGCCACCGAGCGCGGCAGCGGGCAGCCGCTCACTCGAGGAACAGGTTGGCGACGGTGCTGCAGACGGTCACGAACAGCGACCCGACGAGCGCGCCGAGGAACCCGGCCACGGCCACGCCCGGCCAGAGCCACGTCGCGAGCCAGAAGACGACCGCATTGACGATGAAGACGAACAGGCCGAGGGTCAGGAAGTTGATCGGGCATGTGAGCAGCAGCAGGATTGGACGGACCAGGGCGTTGAGGATGCCGAGGACGACGGCGAAGATCAGCACGTCACCGATGCCGACCACCTCGACGAACTGGGGGAAGATGATCTGCGCGAGCCAGACGGCCCCGGCGCTGACGAGCAGTCGCAGCAGCAGATTGATCAGCGTCGTGCCCCCGCGCCATGCTCGCTCCGAGTGCGGCTCGACCCGAGCCACCCGCGAGCGAGGCGAAGTCTAGCGCCGCGCCGAGTCCAGTGTCAAAGCGAGCGGTGTGCGGGCGCGGTCCTGACATCCGGCGCAAATTGACAGTTTCGGAGCCGGGGTGCAATAAACATTGTCGGGGGGGACCGCCGTCTCTTGGCGGCTGGTGAATGCGACAGCATCGCTCTTGCGGCTCGTGGCCGCGACGCAGCACGAGGTTTTCGAACGCTGACTCCGCGATGAAGAGGCCCGTCTGTGACGAGCGCAGCTATGATGAAACAAAACAGAGGTACTACGTCGAAGTGATCGAGACGTACCTGTGTACCTGTCGATTGTGGACGCCGGAAACGGCCCGCTTCCTTGCCGAACGCGGAGACGTGTAGATGCGTCGGACGTTCCGCTACCGCATCTATCCGAATCGGGTGCAAACCACGGCGCTGGATGCGCAGCTTGGGGAAGCCTGCCGGCTGTACAACGCGGCTCTTCAGGAGCGGCGAGATGCCTGGAAGCAGGCGCGGCACTCGGTGAGCTACTACGAGCAGGCGAGCCAGTTGAAGGCGATCCGGGCCGACGGGAGCGTCGATCTCGCTAACTTCTCGGCCTGCCAGGATGTGCTCCGGCGGGTTGACAAGACCTTCAAGGCGTTCTTCGGGCGGGTGAAGGCCGGGCGCAAGGCGGGCTTCCCGCGCTTCCAATCCCGGCGACGGTACGACTCGCTGACCTTCCCGAGTTACGGCGACGGCTGCCGGCTGCGCGCGAACGGCCGTCTCTACCTCCAAGGCGCGGGCGAGATCAAGGTCAAGCTGCACCGCCCGGTCGATGGGGAAATCAAGACGGTGTCGGTCAAGCGAGAGGCCGGTCAGTGGTACGCCCTGTTCTCGTGCGAGGTCGAGGTCTCCCCACTACCCGTGTCCATCGAGGCGGTCGGCATCGACCTGGGGTTGGCGACGTTCGCGGTCCTCTCCGACGGCTCGGAGATCGCCAACCCGCGCTTCGCTCGGAAAGCCGCCGCCGTGCGTCGCGCCCAACGCAAGGTCGCTCGTCGCGCGCGTCGCAGCAATGGCCGGCGGAAGGCCGTCGTGCTTCTCAAGAGGATCCACGCGCACATCGCCAATCGGCGATCCGACTTCCACCACAAGGCGGCGCGTGCCCTCGTCAACCGCTTCGGCTTCATCGCAGTCGAAGACCTGAACGTCAAGGGAATGGCCAATGGCATGCTGGCCCGGCCCATCAATGACGCCGGTTGGAGCATGTTCCTCCAACGACTCGACGACAAGGCTGAAAGCGCCGGTCGTCAGGTCGTGCGAGTGAATCCCAACGGCACAACCCAACGGTGCAGCGGGTGTCAGGCCGTCGTCCCGAAGATGCTCAGCCAGGGGCGGCATGAATGTCCCGCATGCGGACTGAGACTGTCT
>JACDAO010000493.1 GCA_013695405.1 Acidobacteriota bacterium
GAGCCCGAGATAACACCCGACATCGCGACTCCGCGTGAAGCGCGATCGATCATTGTTCAGCACCAGCACGAAGGCGACCGCGGTCAGAGCACCGACGCCATGAATGGTCTGAATCGCCTGCGTCTCCGGATACGCGCGCGCGTTCTCCACCACCAATCGATCGTACGCGGCAATGTCGTCGGTCAAGGTCTGGACGAGGCGGATCAGCGGGAGCAACGCCGACTGCAACGCCTCCGGACACGCATCCGTCGCCTTGCGCGCGAACGTCAGCGTCGGCGAGGCCGGCAATCGGTGGCCCGTGGACTTCACCATCCCGCGCACGGCATTCACAATCTTCGTACGGGTCTGGACCGCCACCTCTCGCGCCCGAATCAGCGCCAGATCGATCTGCGTCTGCGCGGACCGAGGCCGAATCGGCGAGAGGAGCGCCGGCCCCACGTGGGCAAGGCGGGCTAATAGGCGGGCGTCCGCGCGATCATGCTTCGCATCGCTCTCCGCAATCAGGCGCAGCTTCCGTGGATTCGCCACCAACACCTCATGGCCCAGCGCGATCAACGAGCGACTCATCCAGGGTGAATGCGTGCCCGCTTCCAAGGCGATGCGCATCCGTCCCTTTCCCTCAAACAGCACGCGCAATGACGCCTCCGTGGTCTTCACCGCTCCTTCCGCCACCACGTCCCCCTGGAGATCCAGCACACAGTAGTGGCTCTGCCGATCGCCGACATCCAGCCCCACGACCGCGTGATACGGCGGCGTGAGCGAGGCCGCATCGCCGTCGGCAGGCTCGCGCTGCCGCTCTGTGGCGACGTCGAGATCGGTCGCTGTCGTCGTCACGGTCGTGCTGATAGTCTTTGTCATGGCTGGTCTCCTTGCATGCACCTCGCGAGTGCGTCAGTCACCGGGAGCGTAAATGCATCCCGTTCAGGAGGCCAGCCCTCTCATCCCATCTGCTACCGCATGACGTCGCTCATAGCCGCGCCGCTGTAGCCGGTCATCTCCAGGTAGCCGACGCCGCGAACGGCCTGCCCCGACGAGGTGCCGGACACCCGCACGCTCCCCTCCCAGTACGTGACGTCGGTCGAACGGCGGGTCTGCAGCTCCTGCGCATCCACCGCCGCCGAAACTGCCAGGTCGAGACCACGCCGCGGCACCACCACGTGCCACTCCACCGGATAGCGCGCCCCACTGGCCGGGGACGCCCAGATCCGGCCCGGCGTCACCGTGAAGTCCGAGACGGTCAAATGCTCGGTTGATCCGTTCGGGTGGACAACCGTGCCGCTCGAGAACGGTCCGGCGCCGCCGTCCTCCTGTCGCAACCGATACAGCATCAGCTCGCGGCCATCGTCCAGGTGCAACGCGAACCAGTCCCAGCCACGCGTACCCGGGTCGAGCGCGCTGGTGCCGAACTCGTGGTCCATCCAGCTCTGACCCCGTACCTGCAAGCGGCGTCCGTCGATCCGAATCACGCCGCGGGTCGGCATCCGGGTCAGCGAGTAGTAATGCGACGCGTTGCCAGGATCGACACCCTTGCGGCTGTAGCCGCGCTCACCCTGGAGCACCGCGCGCTTGCCCTCGTCCAGCGTCAGGTCGAGCGCGAACGACGGCGTGCTGACGGTCAGCCGATGACGTCCGCGGGCATCGAGCTCGACTCGCCAGTCTTCGTTCCACACGTGATAGCGGGTGGTGCTGGCACCAGCCCAGTGCACGCCGGCGCGATTGAGCCGGTCGGCAAAGCGGTGCCGGTTGCCGCCGATGTCGGTGACCGCGACGTGCGCCATGTAGAGGTCGCGCACCGCAAACCGAGACGGGTTGACGGGCCGCTGGTCCACACCGACCCTGAAGAACGTCACCTGGTAGCCATACGCGCGGCCATCGTCACCGGCGACGTTGCCGGTGTAGTACCACCACTCGATGCGGTACTCGGGATGCGCGACGTGATCGGCGGGCAGCTGCACCGCCCGATCGGGCGACGCACGTCGCCACGCGTCCTCGACGTGGACGCCGCGGGGTTGGCGCGGAAGGACACCCTGGCCGACCGTGCCCGTACCCATGCCGCCCACGAGGAAGAGGGCGACAAGCAGCCGTGTGATCACTCTTCCTCCGAGAACGACGCCGCGTCGCGCATCGCGCGCTGCGCTGGGTACAAGCCGGCCAGCAGCGTGGTGAGGACGACCAGCGCCGACATCTGCGCCAGCGACCACCACGGGATGGTCAGATGGATGGTCCAGCCGAAACTCTGAAGATT
>JACDAO010000334.1 GCA_013695405.1 Acidobacteriota bacterium
GTTCAGGGCCGACCAGCCGGTCAACGTCTCGGCCGCGCGCCTCGAGCGCAAGGCGGCGGCGGCGGTGTACTCCGGCGACGCGCAGATCTGGCAGGCCGCGACGTCGATCAAGGGCGACACGCTGACGCTGGCCGAGGACTCGGGTAACCTCCTCGCGGTAGGCAAGGTGCGCACCGTGCTCGAGCTGGAAGAGAAGAACGAGGCGACCGGTGCTACCGAGCGCAACATGACCACCGGCACGGCCAACGCTTTGGAGTACGTGGACACCGACCGCACCGCAATCCTGCGGGAGAACGCGCGACTGGTCAGCACCCGCGACGGCGACCTGCGCGGCAACCGGATCGAGCTGTTCCTGGTGGAAGGGGGCCGCGAACTGGAGCGCATGGAAGCCTACGAGGCGGTCACGCTGCGAACGGAAACCCGTCACGGCGTGGGCGCGCGCCTGACATACTTCGCCAAGGACGGCCGTTACGTGATGGGCGGCACGCCGGTCGTGGTCCTCGAGCAGTTCCCGAACGAGTGTCGCGAGACCACCGGGCGCCGGCTGACCTTCTTCCGCACCTCGGACGTCATCTCGGTCGACGGCAACCAGTCCACCCGCACCCAGGGCAAGACCACGGGCACCTGTCCCGCCAAGCCAGTCTGATGGCGGTCCTGCAGACACACCGGCTGACCAAGACCTACGGCGGCCGCACCGTGGTCAGTGGAGTCAGCCTCGAAGTCCACTCGGGCGAGGTGGTCGGCCTGCTGGGGCCCAATGGCGCCGGCAAGACCACTACCTTCTACATGTGCGTCGGCCTGACCCGGCCCGACGCCGGCACGGTCACGCTCGACGGCCTCGACGTCACCCAAGACCCGATCTACGTCCGCGCCCGCAAGGGCCTGGCGTATCTGCCGCAGGAGGCGTCGATCTTCCGCGGCCTGACCGTCGAGCAGAACGTGCTGGCGATCCTCGAGACCCTCGACCTCGACCGGACCCAGCGTCGCGCGCGGTGCCGCGCGTTGCTCGACGAACTCTCGCTGCTGCCGCTCGCCCGCGCCAAGGCCTACACGCTCTCGGGCGGTGAGCGGCGCCGGGTCGAGATCACCAGGGCGCTGGTCAACAACCCGAAGTTCATTCTGCTGGACGAGCCGTTTGCAGGAATTGACCCGATCGCGGTCGCCGATATTCAAAAAATCATCTTCCACCTGAAGAATCGTGGCATCGGCGTGCTGATTACAGACCATAATGTCCGCGAGACCCTGAAGATCACCGATCGGGCCCATATCGTGCATGCAGGCTCGATCTTCAAGAGCGGCACGCCGGGCGACCTCGCGGCTGACGAGGAGGTCAAGCGGATTTATCTCGGAACCGATTTCAGGCTCGACTGAGTTCGTGAGGTACCTCTAAGCCACCCATGGCCATTACCCAGAAGCTCCAGACCAGGCTGTCGCAAAAGCTCGTCCTGACGCCCTCGCTCCAGCAGGCCATCAAGCTGCTGCCGATGACAACGCTCGAGCTGGCCGAGTTGCTGAATCAGGAAATCGTCGAGAATCCGATGCTCGAGGAGATTCCGAACGAGGACTTGCAGGCGGTCGACCCGCAGGCCCAGACATCGGAACCCGCCGAGGCCGAACAGCCCAAGCCAGACCGCCCGGACGCCAACTGGGACGAGCAGGACTACGCCTATTTCTTCGGCGAATATCTGGACGATGGCGGCTACCGGTCCCGGATGCCGGTCGAGGTCAAGGAACTGCCGCCGATCGAGAACACGCTGTCGACCTCGGGGTCGCTGACCGACCACCTGCTCTGGCAGTTGTCGATGCAGACCGAGGTCTCGAGCGACATGCGCGAGCTCGGCGAGGCGATCATCGGCAACCTCAATGACGACGGCTACCTGATGGCCTCGCTCGACGAACTGGGCGACATGGGCGGCTGGACGCGCACGCAAGTCGAGTCAGCGCTCGACATGGTGCAGCACCTCGATCCGGTCGGGGTCGCGGCACGAGATCTCCAGGAGTGCCTGACCCTGCAGCTCCGCCACATGGGCCACACCGGCACCCCGGCCGAAGTGATCATCGCGGAGCATCTCCGCCTGCTGCAGAATCACCAGGTCCCCGAGATCGCCAAGCGGATGGCGATGCCGATCGAGCAGCTCAAGGAGCACATCGAGATCATCCGGCATCTCGACCCCAAGCCAGGCAGCCGCTTCAATCCCGCTCCGTCTCAGTACGTCATGCCCGACGTCTACATCGTCAAGGTCGAGGAGCAGTACGTGGCGGTGCTGAACGACGACGGCCTGCCGCAGCTGCGGATCAGCCCAGTCTACAAGCGCCTGCTCGACCACAAGGACGACGAGTCGGCGGCAGCGACGCGCGCCTACGTCAAGGACAAGTTCCGGTCGGCGCTGTGGCTGCTCAAGTCGGTCGATCAGCGGCAGAAGACGATCATCAAGGTCGCCAACAGCATCATCTTGTTCCAGAAGGAGTTCCTCGACCACGGGATCGAGCAGTTGCGGCCGCTGGTGCTGCGTGACGTGGCCGAGGACATCGGCATGCACGAGAGCACCGTCAGCCGGGTGGTCAACAACAAGTACATGCACACGCCACAAGGCGTGTTCGAGATGAAGTACTTCTTCCACAGCGGGATCAGCAGTTCGTTCGGCGAGAACGTGTCGTCGGTGACGATCAAGCAGCGGATCCGCAAGATCATCGAGGCCGAGGACGGCCGCAAGCCGCTCAGCGACTCCAAGATCGTCAACATCCTGCAACGGGAGGGCCTGGTGCTGGCACGGCGGACGATCGCGAAGTACCGGGAGGAACTGCGGATTCCGACGTCCAATCAGCGCAAGGTCCTGTACTGACCGGGGGAGAGAGAGCATGCGTCTCGCGCTCACAGGGCGCCATCTGGAGATCACCCCGGCCTTGCGGCTTTTGGTGACCCGCCGGCTGGAGAAGCTCGATCGGCTGCTGCACGACAGCGTCATCTCGGCGCAGGTGGTGCTGCAGGTGGAGCGGTTCCGGCACAAGGTCGACGTGGTCGTGCACACGCGCGGCGATCACATGCTGACCGGGCACGGCGTCGACGGCACCTGGGCCCGGTCGCTGACCGTGGCGGTCGACAAGGTGTCGCAGCAGGCCGCGACTCAGAAGGGCAAGTGGCAGAGCCGGACCCGGCGGGCGGTTGGCGTCGGGCGTCACGCGTCGGCGGAGGTGGTCGCGGCCG